>NZ_JBVOWJ010000001.1:0-229176 GCF_058139575.1 Lactobacillus sp. VURO6/B1 (VP7)
AGATTGAGCCATTGAGCGTTTATTGCAGGTGCGACACCAGACTCTCTGCTTAAAAAGTCTAATAATGACTGGCTGACTGGCATTGGCAGCAGGATAGCGGATTTCGGTTTTCAAACGGCCATTGTGCCGCAGCTCCTGTGAACCACAAAAGGGGCAGCTGGGCTGCAGCAGGACAGCTTGGTAAACTTTTTGTTTATGGCCGTTAACCAAGCGGAAGAAACAATCTTCAAAAACAATGTTTTGATCTTTAATATCAAGAGCAAATTTAATATAATTATTAAAAGAGGACATAATTCAAACCTTCTATAAAATATTGAGTGGTGTTAATATTTATTACAAGAAGCAAGAGGAAGATGTCCTCCTTTTTTATGCAATAAAAAACCTATTAACAGCTTACCACATGGATAAGTCATCAACAGGATAAATTATAGAGCCACTTAAATAATATAGTCGAGTTAATAACTCGGCTATTTTTATGCAAAAAAATCGATAGATAATGAAATGATATGAAACATAAACTGAATGTAAAACAACAAAAGTTTTGTGATGAGTTCAATTAGGAGTAGCAATGCAGCAAAAACCCGTTTCAGCTATTGGGGGAAAGTTCTGTTGAAAATGAAAACCTTAAAAAACCAAAACGTTTTTCCTTAAAGCAAATTTAGTCTAAAGTAAAGGCTTAAAAAAAGTTGTAGTACACAGAATAGTATTGCAGCTTATTTTAGTAACTTAAATGAAGGGTTAAGATTCATACTTTTTTGAGCTCTAGTAAAATTGCCAATAAACTCATCAATCGCTGTGTGCTTTAAATAGTAATAGCATAATTGTTTATAACCAATATTCTCCACTTATATCACGATTGAGTTTATCAAGTATATAGACTCCAATTAAAACTCTTTTTTGATTTTCTGAACAACTTTCAAAGGACTTATCATCCCTCTAAATTACCGATGTATCAACGCCTTTTACTATGAAACTATTCTATTAGCTAAATATCTAAGATTAGCCCACTTGCACGTCTGCTTAAAAATATGAAGTCTAATATGAAGTTTTTTAGCTCATTTTGAGCTAGTTTCAGAAAACTTGAAAAAACAAAAATGCCTTTATACCAGCGTTTAAGCCATCTGATATAAAGGCAAAATCTTCTTTATCGGGAAAACAGGATTCGAACCTGCGACCTCTACGTCCCGAACGTAGCGCTCTACCAAGCTGAGCTATTTCCCGTTTATTAAAAAAACTCACCGCTTTTGGTGAGTCTTTTTTCTAGAGCGGAAGACGGGATTCGAACCCGCGACCCCCACCATGGCAAGGTGATGTTCTACCACTGAACTACTTCCGCAAGACAAATATCATTATAGCAAACCAATCTCATTTTGCAACCTTTTTTAGTAAAATAAATCCGTAAAATAAGTATTTTAACGGGAAAGCTTGCCTTTTGAGAGTTTCTAAAACATAATTGCTAGTAAAAGGTAGTATTCTGTTATACACAAATATGAAATCATATCACTGTCAGATAAAAAGGAGGGTTACAGAATTGCAAAAAGAACTGGAAAAACTTGTTAATTTAGATTCTGGTAAAATCACTTTTGATGATAGTCAAATCGACTATATGTTGCAAAATATCGGAAACCTTGACCCACATCTTCGTGATGATGTTGTTTATACGCTTTTTGCTCGTGGCTTTTTTGAAAATTCATTTACTTCAAAGCAGAAAGCAAAAATTTTTGCCAATTTTATCAATTCAAAAAATCTGTTTAAGGGCATCGATCAGCCAGAAAACGATTTAATTTTTCTCAGAACATTCAGTGCATTACTGGGTTCCCTAATTTTAGATGACGATAAAAAGCATTCAATTTTAAATGCGACCGAACGAAAAACTCTTTTTAACTGGAGTATTTCCTATTTGAAGGAAGAAAAAGATTTCCGCGGTTATGTTAAAGATAAAGGCTGGGCTCACAGCGTTGCTCATGGTAGCGACTTTTTAGGCTCTACTTTAAGTCATCCAGATTTTACAACAAATAATACTGCTGATATTTTTGCCATAATTGAAACGGTTTTTCAAAATATGCAAGGACCGTTTATTGATGATGAGGAGCAACGGTTAGCTTTTGCCTGTTTTGAAGGCGTTCATTTCGGTAAAATACCGACTGCTGAGTTTAATTCGTTTATTAACTGCTATAACGAAAAAATTTATCAGCAGCTCGCAGAAAATGATCGCATCAGCTGGTATCGATTAAGTTCCTGGCTCAAATTACTTCAAAACTGGTATTTTTATTTTTCAAACCAGTCTGTTAAAGATAATCTACTTTCGAAAATAACTGCCTATAACGAAAAAATGGGTTATACATTGTAGGAAAACTAAAAAAGAATCCCTAAAGAAGGATTCTTTTTTAGTAGTGTCATTAGCTTTGCTATAGTGCTAGCAAAACGATTAATTATTATTTGCTCTTTTTCTTCATGTCTTCTTCGACTTCGCGCTCAATATCTTCAATTCGCTCTGGACGCATTGTTGGGAATAAAAGCACATCCCTAATTGCAGGTGCATCTGTCAACAGCATTACCAATCTATCGATTCCGATGCCCAAACCACCTGTTGGCGGCATACCATATTCCATAGCACGCAGGTAATCTTCATCAATCATATCAGCCTCATCGTTTCCAGCTTCACGCTCTGCCATTTGCGCTTCAAAACGTTCGCGCTGGTCATCAGGGTCATTTAATTCAGAAAAGGCATTGCCATATTCTTCGCCCATAATGTAAATTTCAAAACGATCGGTAAACCGAGGATCATCAGCATTTTTCTTAGCCAATGGTGAAATTTCAACTGGGTGACCGTAAACAAAAGTAGGGTCAACAATTGTTTCTTCGCAATATTTTTCAAAGAAGGCGTTAATGATATGACCAACTTTCCAGAAGCTTTCAACCTTGATGTCGTGGTCTTCAGCAATTTTGGTTGCTTCTGCTACGCTCATCTTTTGCCAGAAATCAACGCCGGTCTTTTCCTTAATCATATCTACCATATGAACGCGGCGGAAAGGCTTACCCAAATCAATGTTTGTACCCTGATAAGTAACTTTACCATCTTCTGATACAACTTTAGCAGCTGCACGAATGATGCCTTCTGCTTCATCCATAACATCATGGAAATCCCAGTAAGCACAGTAAGTCTCAAGTTCAGTAAATTCGGGGTTATGGTGAGTGTCAAGGCCTTCATTTCTAAATACCCGACCAATTTCGTAAACTCTTTCCATATCACCGACAATCAGACGCTTTAAAGGCAATTCCAGAGCAATTCTCATGTACAAGTCAATATCTAAAGCGTTGTGATGAGTAATAAATGGCCGTGCTTCGGCACCACCTGGAATATTGTGCAGAACGGGAGTTTCAACTTCCAAAAAGTCCTTGCTGTTCAAATAATCACGGATAGCTTGGATAATTTTAGTCCGATTTACAAAACGCTCGTAACTTTCACGGTTAGTAATTAAATCAAGATAACGTTGACGATATATTTGTTCAACGTCTTTTAAACCATGATATTTTTCAGGCAATGGCCGTAAAGCTTTGGACAAAAAGGTAACATGAGTTGCGCGAATCGTTAACTCACCGGTATCAGTTTTCATAACTTCACCGTCAATGCCTAAGAAATCACCAATATCGGACTTCTTAAAGATCTTATAATTGTCTTCACCGACAATGTCCTTACGAACATAAATCTGTATTTTGCCTGTCCGATCATAGAGATCGGCAAAACCGACTTTACCTTTACCCCTTTTAGCCAGCATTCTGCCAGCAATTTTGGTCTTAGGCAATTCTTTATTTAGCTCATCTTTATCATCTTGAGAATATTTTTCATTCAAAGACCGCGCTAAGTCTTGCCGATCAAACTTTCTCATTCCAAAAGGTTCGATGCCATTTTCTCTTAATTCGTCTAATTTTTGGCGTCGAACGATTAATTGGTCATTCATTTCATTTTTAGCCAATTACATTTCCTCCATTATTAATTAACTTCACTTCTGACAGCCCTTTGTTTTTGCCTTTTTTCATAATCATCAACGAAATTGTCAAGCAAATCATAAACTTCTTGTGCCGTCCAAACCTCATTTATTTTAGCACGAGTACGTGCAGAACGGGGAACTCCCTTTAAATAGTAGGCTGCTTGCTGGCGAAATTCAGGAACTGCAATCTTTTCCCCTTTTAATTCAACTAAACCTTTTAATTGGTGTTTAGCTGTAGCAACCTTTTCACGGACAGTCTGCGGTTTGAGTTTCTCACCGGTTTCTAAATAGTGCACCATATTTTTAACTATCCAGGGATTGCCCAAGGCTGCCCGACCTATCATAACTGCAGTTGATCCAATCTCATCCAAAGCTTTTTTAGCTAATTCCGGCGTCGTTATATCACCGTTAGCCACAAAAGGAATGTCAAGCACTCGAGCTACATCGTGTAACGTTTCCCAATCAGCTTCTCCCATGTACATTTGCTTACGGGTTCTGCCATGCATTGCGATCATGCTGGCACCGGCTTCCTGAGCAGCTAAAGCATTTTCTACTGCAAAAATATGCTTGCGATCCCAGCCAATGCGCATTTTGACAGAAACTGGTTTTTGCACATTTTGGACAACTTTATGTACCATTTGGTAAATTTTATTAGAATCAAGCAGCCATTTAGATCCCGCATCTGTTTTCGTTACTTTAGGAACCGGACATCCCATATTAATATCAATAATATCAGCAGCAGTATGTTGGTCAATATATTGTGCTGCTTCAAGAAGAGTATCCTCTGTTCCACCAAATATTTGAATACTCATAGGATGTTCTTGCGGGTTAACCTTCATCATTGACATAGTTTTCTTATTACGATAAATAATGCCATGATCTGAGATCATTTCACAGACAACTAAACCAGCCCCAAATTCCTTACAAATCATTCTAAAGGCAGAATTTGACACTCCAGCCATTGGCGCCACCACAACACGATTGGGAATAGTTATATCACGAATTTTCCAACTGTTATCCACTAAATCACCCTTTCAAAACACCATAATATCTTAACAAAAAGGATTCTATAAGCAAAATTCATGGTACTTTTCGTAACAAAAAGTTAACCCTTGATATCTATATAAATCTTTAATTACTTTTCGATAAAAAATTTTCCAGGTGCAACTCTATTATAATAACGCAAAAACGGTTTTTGGCTAGCTTCATCAACTGAAATATTAATTACACCAGCATTTTGTATTTCACCAACCAAAGTTATTTTGGGGATGCCTAAAACATTCTGAACCAATGAACGTGAAGCTGTGCCATGAAACACTAATAAAACCGACTCATTTTCATGATTATTGATTAAGTCATGCCAGAAATCCATTAATCTATCTGCCAAATGTTGGTAAGTTTCTCCTGAACAATAATCACTATAATTTTCTTTAAAATAGCCTAATTCATCAAATACTTGCGGATATTTAGCAATTATATCATGTACATCTTGACCATCCCAGTTGCCGTAATTCATTTCAGATAATCTGTCATCAACAATAATTTCATGCTTGCCATGGTTTAAAATTTCTGCAGTTTCACGGGCTCTTTTTAAAGGGCTGCTATATACACAATCAATTTTATTAATGTCAAAACTGTCTCTTAAGTTTTCTGCCTGTTTTTTACCTTTTTCATTCAGTGGTAGATTTGTTCCTGACCCGTTAATACCAAAAGTTTTATTAGTATCTGTTTGGCCGTGACGAACAATATACACATTCAGCATTTAATTTTCTCCTTTACTTTTCATTCATCTCTTTCATTATAGCAAAATTGGTACTGACCGCATCTTTAATCTTAAAAACTATAATACTATTTTTAGTATTTCCAAATCATTTTTCAACCCAATATTTAATTTAAAATCAATAAAACTGCATTCTAGTGGCAAAATGAACAATATTAATCAGCCTTTTTAGACAAAATAGTTTTTAATTCATCTTCTGTGTAGTGGTATTTATTGCCACAAAAACTACAAGTCAGCTCAGCTCCGTGATCTTCATTTATCATGGCTTCGATTTGACTTTTTTTCATTGTTGCTAAAATCTTACCATATTTTTCCTTAGAACAATCACACTTGAAGGCAACTTCATCTTTTTCTAAAATCTTACAGTCATCGCCTAGAATCATAGCTGTCAATTTTTCAGGAGTCAAACCATCTAAAAATGCCGTAGAAAGCGCAGGTAAATTGTTGATGCGATCAATAGTTTTCGTAATTAAGCTATCTGTTGCACCAGGCAATGCTTGTAGCATGAATCCACTTGCTTCACCGATAGTATTATTAGGGTTGACAAATACAGATAAACCGACAGCTGATGGTATTTGTTCTGATTTTGTCAAATAATAGGCAATATCTTCAGCAATTTCACCGGAAACAATAGGTACTTGACCCGTATATGGTTCCTTTAAGCCCAAGTCTTTAGTTACTTCAAGCCACCCTTCGCCAACTGCTTTTTTAACATCAATATGACCATTCTTTTTTGGTGGTAATGCAATGTGAGGATTTTTAACATAACCCTTAACAGTTAAATCTGATTTGGCTGTCACAATCGTGGGACCCACGGGTCCATTGCCTAATAGTCTGATAGTCAGTTCTTCCTTATCGGTAAGTTCTGCTCCAGCTAGTAAAACCCCTGCAAGTAAACTACGTCCAAGAACGGCAGAAGAAGCTGACCAAGTATCATGACGAGTTTGTGCCTCTTGAACCAAACCTTTGGCAGTTATTGTTAACAGACGTAAGTTTTTCGATTTATCAATTGCTTTGATTAAATAATCATTCATTTTATTCTCCTAAAAAAATAGAGCCTAATTGTAGGCTCTATTAAATATTACTCTTGAGGATGATCATTTTCACTAGGTGACTGATCGGTGTCATTAGAATTTTGCTTTCCTGTAGAATCTTCATTTTTAGATTCTGAAGAATTTAACTCATGCTCTTTTTCTTCTTTATCTATCTCTGATTCTTTTGGAAATTCATTCTTTTCTGGATTCTCAGGATTACTTTCTTCTGCTTCCTCATTCTTTTGGGCAGGTGATTCCAAAGAGCTATCTCTTTCTTCCTGTGCCTTTTCAGAATTTACAGTGTTCTTTTTCTGAGATTGATTTTCTTTCTTTTCAGCAGCTGCTTTAGCTTCTTCATAAGTTGAAGCCTTTGATTCACTAGGATATTCCTGTTCGGTCTTTTCAGGCATCTTGCCTGTGGTGTACAGAGACATAATCTGCTTTTCATCTAAAGTTTCATACTTAAGCAGAGCTTCAGCAATAATGCGATGTTTTTCGCGATTATTTTTCACAATCTCAACTGCTTTAGCGTGAGCTTCGTCAAGTAGCTTCTTAACTGCTTCATCAATTTTGGCAGAGGTTGCTTCACTATATGGTTTAAAACCATACGGATTGGTTTCGCCTTCTTTTTCCAGTTCTACCATTCCTAATGAGTCTGTCATTCCGTAATTAACTACCATACTGTGGGCAATTTGTGTTGCTTGCTCGAAGTCGTTAGAAGCACCTGTTGATTGATCACCAACTACCACTTCTTCACCGGCACGGCCACCCATTAAACCAACGATTTGTTCCATTAACTGTTTCTTGGTTAGCAGGAACTGGTCATCTTTAGGCAACATCAAGTTATAACCACCTGTTCTGCCATGGGGAACAATAGTTACTTTACGTACCGTTCTTGAATCACTTAAAACTAACCCGCAAATAGAGTGACCGGCTTCATGGAAGGCAACTCGACGCCTTTCTTTTTGAGAAATCAAGCTATTTCTCTTGGCAGGACCAGCAATAACGCGATCTTCTGCTTCATCCAAATCAGCAGCAGTAATATTTGTGCCATTACGTCTTGCCGCAAGTAGAGCGGCTTCGTTAAGTAGGTTGGCCAAGTCGGCACCGACAAAACCTGGCGTCTGGCGAGCAATTTCCTTTAAGTCAACATCATCAGCCAGAGGCATGTTTTTGGCATGAACACGTAAAATAGCTTCACGACCGCGAACATCAGGAGTTCCAACCAAGATTTTTCTGTCAAATCTACCCGGCCTTAGTAAAGCCGGATCTAAGACGTCGGAACGGTTAGTAGCTGCAATAACGATTACGCCTTCGTTACCTTCAAAACCATCCATCTCAACTAACAACTGGTTTAAAGTTTGTTCACGTTCATCATTGCCACCGCCACTGGCATTGCCGCCACGTCTACGCCCAATGGCATCAATTTCGTCAATAAATATAATACTTGGAGCATTTTTCTTAGCATTGGTAAACAGATCACGTACACGACTGGCACCAACACCGACAAACATTTCAACAAAGTCAGAACCTGAGATTGAGAAGAATGGTACATTCGCTTCGCCCGCTACGGCACGAGCAAGCAACGTTTTACCAGTACCCGGAGGGCCCTCAAGTAAAACACCCGAAGGAATTTTAGCACCAAGCTTAGTAAATTTAGCTGGGTTCTTTAAAAACTCAACTACTTCTACTAATTCCTGTTTCTCTTCTTCTTCACCAGCAACATCAGAAAAACGAACTTTATTTTTCTTGGGATCCTCAGGTTTTACATGAGAGCGCCCAAAGTTCATAATGCCGCCATTACCGCCTCGGCCACCGCCGCTTTGACTGACCATCATCCAAAGCATCACAATGAAGAGAATAGTTGGCACCAGCATCACAATTGTGGAAATCCAGTTACCAGACTGTGACTCCCCTTGAGTCGTCATCTTAGTGCTGCTCTTTTGAGCTAAATCTTGAACTTTAGACACGCTTGAATCGTTTTGCAACATTGTAGTTGAAAAACGTGATACTTTTGAGCCTGAATTGCCATTAAAAAAGTCAAAACTGTTTTTTGACTGGCTTTTACTTTCCTGTGTTTCCTTATAACTACCCGAAACAGTATAAACACCATTTGCAGGTTGAACGTTAAAATTCTTAACTTTTCCCTTGCGCAAATCACTGACAAATTCAGAGTAGCTGATATTTTCACTGCTACCAGAATTATCTGATCCACCAAGTGCCCAGTTGATTCCTCCTAATAACAAGAGAAAAACAACTATATAGAAAAGACCATTTGAAAACAGCCGATTCCGGTTATTTTTCATAAAAAACCTCCACAAAGTTTCTAGAGATATACGAATAAAAGTTTATCACAAATTTAGGTTGCGCTCTAATAATTTAAAATTTCTTATTAAATGTCTTCATACAAAAAGTAATTTGTCTCATTAGAACTGACCATTTGATTAGAGTATGTTCTTTCAATAAAAACGACTTTATCACCAGCATAAATAGTTAAGCAATAGGGGCGCAATATATTTGGAATACTACTTTGAGCAAATTTTTTCTTACTCCTTGCATGATTGCCATTTTGTAATAACAATTTTGTTCCGGGTCTGATTGAACCTACCCTAATTTGTTTTTTATTTTCTGCAACAAATTGACCAATTAACTTTAGGGACTCTTCTGATTCAAGTGAAAGCAAAAATTTACGATTATTAAAAGAAAACATTTGACCCACATTGACTTTTTGGGTTATCGGTAAAGCAGGTAATTTATTAAAAAGATAAAAAAAGCCTTGGTAAGCAATTAAAGTGAAATTGGCTAAATTCTTATTAACGCGTTCATGCCACTTATGCCAAATAAAGTTTTGCCAAAATGCAGTTTTTTCTTCGTTGCTCAAATCTTCTAAAGCACTTATTTCCAAACGGTAGGCTATACCTAAAAAAGGTTCCGGTTGCTTTAACTGAGCAAAACTGTTATTTGCTATTGCAGTTAACAAACTAACTTGTTGGCTAAATCTGAGAGCATTACGACCAACTTGCTTGTTTTCCTTTTTGAGCAATGGAATCACATGGTGACGCAGCTTGTTGCGCAAGGTATCATCTTCATTGTTGGTCTTGTCAATCACATAAGATATTTGCCGCTTATAATCGTATAACAATAAGTCTTCTTTTTTCTTACTTAAAAGTGGTCTTAATAAAGTCATACCTTGAATTTTGCTAATTGGCTTTAAACTGTTCATTTCACTAGGATAACCAGAGCGTATAAACTTAAGCAAAATATTCTCAAGCAAGTCATCCATATGATGGGCTGTTAATAAATAATCACCCTGATTTTGCTGCATCACCTTCACCAAAAAATTGTAGCGATACTTTCTAGCAGCAGCTTCTATCCCAGTAGCAGGATGTAAATTTTGAGGCCAAATTCCGTTAACTGACTGAATGCCTTTATTCACGCAGTACGCAGAGATCACTTTTTCCTCTTCCAAAGAATCAGGTCTGAGCTGGTGGTCTAAATGGGCTGATATCAACTTAAAATGATATCGTTTCTTTATTTGATAAAGCAGATCTAGCAGGGCTAAAGAATCTGGTCCTCCACTAACTGCAACAACAAGGGTTTTACCGGTTAATGGCAAATGATTTTCTTTAAAAAAGTTATCAATTTGCATAACTAATCAAATCTTTTTCTAATTTTTTGATTTCTTTTTTAGCATCAGACACTGTTGTAGACAATACTCTGGTAAAATCAGCTTTTTTAGTGTCTGAAAAAGAATTAGTATGATCAATTAAATCGGGATCATTAACTCTCATTTTAGAGAGTCCAATTTTACCTTTATAGTTATGAATAATTACTAGTCGTATCTGCTCACCAACATGATAATTGCTTTTTTCACGTAACCAATTATTGCCAAAATCACTATGATGAACTAATCCCGTCTTATGATGAGAAAGCGTAACAAAAATGCCTAAGTCACTAATGTTATTAATAGTTCCTGTCACTCTCTGTCCAACTTGGTATTTCATTAATTATTATTTTTTCCTTCAGGTAAATTGTAAATTGTTTCGTTTGGTTTAGAATACAAAAATTTGAACCGCACTAGTTTAGCCACGTAATCAGGATCTTTCAAATCGTTTCTTTTTGTTATTAAAACCTGCTTTTGATTGTTTATTTTTTTAAGAGCCTTTTTAGAAGTTTGTACTTGACTATTAATATGCTCAGTTTGAGCATGAGTAACTCCAATTTGTACTCCTAAAAATGCGAAAATAGCCACAAAAACTGCGATAATACGATTGCGCCTAACACGATGTACTTCTTTTGCTCTTTTTTCCTGTTTACGTTTCAGACGAGCAACCTGCTCTTCCGGACTAAGTGAATTATATATACGTGGACCGTTCATAATTTTGACCTCTATTACCAAAACAAATACTATTTTAATTATAACAAGACCACTTATAAATGTCATTAAAGATAAAAACTAATTTATCAATTCGTATAATTCACTTGCTTCAGCTTTTTTCGTAGTTTCTTTAATAGCACAGACTTTTGCTTTGACTTCTTTTGAGCCATATCCAACTTCAATAATATCTCCAATTTTGACATCATAGCTGGACTTAACCACATGATCATTTACCTTGATTCGACCTTGGTCAGCCATTTCTTTAGCTATTGGACGCCTTTTAACTAATCTTGAAACTTTTAAAAATTTATCAATTCTCATTTTTTTCTCCTTATTTTTGTATGATATCACTGACTGCTGACATAAATGTTACTAAATTAGCAAATAGTTGCCGGTGATTTATGTTTTCGGGTAATTCCAGCAATACAACTAGTCTCTTAACTGGAGAGAGACTGATTTTAACCTTATATGATACATGTTCTAGAGCTTTGAAAATATTTGGTCCCTGCAATTCACTAGATGCTTCTTTAGCAAACTCAACTTTTACTTCATGATCATTAACTTTAGTAATGTTGCGTGCTTGAGCCAAATCTGCTTCAGCTTTTAGCTGTGAAACAGCTAGCAGATTTTCTACCGGCTCAGGATAATTGCCAAAACGATCAATTAATTCATCTTGAATTTGTTCGATATCATCTGTACCAGCCGTTTTGATCTTTTTATAAAACTCTATTTTTTCCTCCTGGTCGCTAATGTAGTCATCAGGAATATATGCTTCAAGCCCTAAATTGATTTCAGCATTGCTTTTTTTGACTTTCTTTTTACTTTTACGGTTTTTAATTGCATCAGACAGCATTTGAGAATACAAATCATAACCTACGCTGTCAATAAAGCCATGCTGCTGTGCTCCTAACATATTGCCAGCTCCACGGATTGATAAATCTCGCATGGCAATTTTAAAACCAGAACCCAGTTCAGTAAAATCGCGAATAGCATCCAACCTTTTTTCACCGACTTCAGTTAAAACTTTATTAGGCTGGTATAAAAAATAAGCATATGCTAAACGAGCACTGCGTCCGATTCTGCCACGCAATTGATACAGCTGACTTAAGCCATAATGATCTGCATTTTCAATCAGCATAGTATTAACATTAGGCATATCAATACCCGTTTCGATAATTGTTGTGGTGACTAAAATATCAAATTCTCTGTTTAAAAAGCGATACAAAATATCTTCCATTTGATTTTTGCTCATACGGCCGTGGACACTAACAATTCTAGCACTTGGCATTAGATTCTCTAATTCTGTTACTACGTCATCGATGTCACCGATATGGTTATGCAGGTAAAAAACTTGACCACCGCGCGCAATTTCCCTCTTACAAGCTTCCTTAATTACACTCGGTATTTGTTCCATCACGTAGGTTTGAATAGGATAACGATTAGATGGTGGGGTTTCCATGACTGACAAGTCTCGTACGCCAATCATTGACATGTGCAAAGTCCGTGGAATTGGCGTTGCAGTCAAGGTTAAAACATCAATATTGGCTTTCAGTTCTTTTAGCCTTTCTTTATGCTTAACGCCAAATCTTTGTTCTTCATCAACAATGAGCAAGCCTAAGTCTTTAAATTTTACATCTTTTGAAAGCAAACGGTGCGTTCCCACTACTAAGTCAATTTTGCCTTCTTTTAGTCCTTCTGTTATCTTTTTAGCTTCAGCGGGTGTTTGAAAACGGGAAAGGGCAGCATAATTGACGGGAAAATTTTTAAACCTGTCCTGAATCGTTTCATAATGCTGCTGTGCCAAAATTGTTGTAGGTACTAAAAAAGCTACTTGCTTGTTATCTTCTATTGCCTTAAACGCTGCTCTTAAAGCTACTTCAGTTTTACCAAAGCCTACATCCCCCACAAGCAAACGATCCATCGGTTTTTCTTGCTCCATGTCGTGCTTAATTTCTTTAATTGAACGCAGCTGATCAGGCGTTTCAACATAAGGAAAAGCGTCTTCAAACTGTCGCTGCAAGTCATCGTCTTTTGAAAAAGCAAACCCCTTTTCCGATTCTCTTTTAGCATACAAGTCAATTAAGTCATCGGCTATATCTTCAACTTTAGATTGTACTCTGCTCTTAGTCTTGGCCCACTCACTACCGCCAAGTTTATTAACGTGTGGCCTCTTGCCCTCTGAAGCAACATATTTTTGCACCAGTTTCAGCTGATCTGCTGGAACAAATAATTGATCACCATGCTGGTAAGTAATGGTAATATAATCTCTTTTTACACCATTATTTTCTAAAGTTTTTATTCCTTCAAAGCGTCCAATTCCGTGATTAACATGAACAACATAATCTCCTGGTTTTAATTCAGTATAACTCCGCAGTCTTTGAGCATTCTCCATAGTTTTGATTCTTCTACTATGGTGAGTTACCTTATTAAAAAGTTCTCGCTCAGTTAAATAAACCAGGTTATTATTAGGTAAACTAAAGCCACTGGTAAAACCACCAATGGTAATTTGAGTTTGATTTTCTATTAAATCGTTTGACTGTACAACAGGAACATCCATGCCAAACTCAGCCATTGTCTGACTAATTTGTTTAGCTCTTTTGTCGTTATCAGCTTGTAAAATTACTGTCTGCCTTTTTTTCTGATATGACTCTATTTCAGACTTGATTAAGGGCATTTGGCTAAAAAATTGTTGAGGTTCCCTAGTCTGCCAATCAAATAACTGTCCTAGTTTTACACGGCCAATACTGCGCTGAAATAACGAGAAATAGATATGATTATGTTGGTCTTGCGACCAATTTTCATGAAAATCACTGCGCAATTCTTGTCCTGGAATCATTGCCCCAGTTTTTAATTCATCATCAATGAAACTTGCGTTTTGTTCATCGACAGACTTAACAGACTGCTCAATTAAAGGCCAGTCATCCAGCATTACTATTCCTGAATCTGACAAATAATCTAATAAATTTTTAGGTTCAGCTATTAAAAAATCTGCCAAAAAAGCGTAATTTTGCGGTAAAAACCCATTCTCCAATTCATCCAGGGATTCTGCAAAATGATTATTAACATCTTTTTCAGGTGCAGGAGAATCTGCTATAGCCTTTTTTATCTCTTGTGCTGCTTGTTTGAAATTATTAGCAGAAAAAATCCGATCTTGAGCGGCAGTTACAACTAATTGATCAATTTGGTTTTGACTACGCTGACTAGCTAGATCAAATTCCTTAATGGTATCAATTTCGTCACCAAAAAATTCAATTCTAACTGGATTTTCTCTATCAAGAGGATACACATCCAATATATCTCCCCGTAACGCAAACTCCCCTGGCTTAGCTACTAAATTTTCTCGCTGAAATCCTACCTGCACAAGCCAGTTAGTCAGTTCTGACAGGTCATATTCATTCTCTGGCGCAAATTGGCGTCTTGCTGCCCCATATTTTTCCGGAGCAGACAACTTATATTGCAGTCCCTGCGGGGTAGCAACAACAATACCCGCTTTTCGACTCAATAAAAAATTAAGTGCCTGAATGCGACTGCTTAATTCATCAGGTGAAGTAACAGCAGTTTGAGTCGCAATTGAAGCGTCTACTGGAAAAATTTGCACACTATCTTCCGGCATAATAGCATTTAATTCACTGTAAATTTTTTGTGCTTTATTTTCGTTTTCCTCAAGCAAAATTAACGGCTCATTTAGAGTCTTTACTATTTGACATAAGAGCAAGTCAAAAGCACCGGCATTTGCTCCGGTGATTAAAGAATTTTTTACTTTGCTAACATTTGCAATAAAATTTATCAGATCATGATCTTTTTCGATAATATTTGTTAAACGCATTTTTAATTATATTTGTTCATTAAATACTGTGAGTTTTTTCCAGCAATAAAGTCAGTTATGACTTCACTAGCCGTTGTAAAAGCTTCATCCATCAACTTTTTTTGTTCAGTATTAAATTGTGATAAAACCCATGAAACAACACTGGCTTCTGTAACATTATCAGGATGCCTAATACCAATTTTCAGCCTATTGAAGTCGTTAGTGCCAAGATCACGTATAATACTTTTAATACCATTATGGCCCCCAGATTTGCCATTTGCACGGATGCGGATTTTACCTAAAGGCATATCCATATCGTCATGAATAATCAAAATTTCTTGTGGATTAACCTTGAAAAAGCGGGCAAATTGAGCAACTGATCTTCCCGAATCATTCATAAATGTTTGTGGTTCAAGCAAGATAACATCAGCGCCAGCAATCTTCTGCTTTGTATACTTTCCTTCAAACTTTTCTCTTTCAAGTGTTAGGCTATTTTTTCTTAAATAATAATCTAAAGCCATAAAGCCAGTATTATGTTTTGTTCCGTCATATTTTTTGCCTGGATTGCCCAGACCTACTATAATTTTCATCAAATTTCCCCTTATTTTTTATCGTAATAATGATAGCACAATCAGCTGCTTTAATTTTTTCAAAGACTATTACACTTTGATTTCATTAGCTAATTTAGCTTTTTAAATTGTACTGCAAGTGCTAAAATCATTTTGAATAGTTATTTTCCTTTCATATTTATTTAATCCTTGATTTGTTTATGATATAATTGTTGGGATTATTTTTACAACGGAGGCAGTTTCATGCTTATCAAATCTTTAGTTATTAAAAAAGATTACTTAACAACAGTTAACGAACACGCTACGCTTGAAGAAGCATTAAAAATTTTGGAAGATTCGGGGTTTAGGTGTGTACCGATTTTAGATGATACCGGCACTATTTTCCGCGGTAATATTTATAAAATGCACATTTACCGGCATAAATCTCAGGGTAAGGACATGAGCCTGCCAGTTACATATTTATTAAAAAATGCTACTAAAACCATCAAGGTTAATTCACCATTTTTTAAAGTTTTCTTCACAATTAAAGACTTACCTTATATTTCAGTCCTAGATGAAGACAATAAATTTTATGGTATTTTAACCCACTCAAGACTGCTTGACATGTTATCAGATGCTTGGAATGTAAAGACAGGATCATATGTACTTACAGTGTTAACTGATAATTCTCGTGGTAATTTGGCTAAAATGACCAAAATTATCAGTAAATTTTGTGCAATAGCAGGTGTGATGAGTCTTGATGCATCCACAGCTGGTGAAACAAACAATGCTGTGAGACGTATCTTGTTTACATTACCAGCAGGACTTACTGAAGATACCTTAAAAGAAATTGTTAGACGACTTGAACGTAAAAGTTATGTTGTTGCTGAAATTGAGGATCTTCAAGCTGGAATGACACTGATGAGTGATGAAAATCCTGGTGTTTATATCAATCAAGAAAATAACAATTAAATATCATCATTATAAAAAGCACATCATGTTGATGTGCTTTTTTGCTTGCCTATTTTATTAATTAAAGTATTTCCGCGGCAAACGATCATCAAGCAAACAGGCAACTTCATAATGAATGCTATCAACATAGTCTGCTGCCTTTTTGATACTGTTTGGTGCATCTGGATCATTGGAAATCAAAATCACTTTGGTTCCTACTGCCATTTTGCAAGGCAATTTAACCATTAGCTGATCCATGCAAACGCGCCCAACAATAGGACAATATTCAGACCCCACCTTAATTTTAAAGCCCTGAAACTTACGTATGAAGCCATCCGCATAACCAACTGGTACCGTCCCGATAATCTCATCTTGGTCAGCAATATAAGTTGAACCATAACCTACGCCCTGTCCCTTATGAATGGTATGAACCTGTACTAATTCACTAACAAAGGACATTGCTGGCTTTAATTTAATTGCGGTTTTTAAATCCGGGCCTGCTGGATTTGATGAAGGGTTTAAGCCATAAATCCCAATACCAAAACGAACTAAATCACTGTGAACTTTTTTATTAAAAACACTGGCTGCAGTGTTATCAACGTGAATCCATCTCGGCTTTAACTTCAATAATTTTTTAAAATGTGCGAAACGGTCAACTTGATTCAGAAAGTAGGAATCATCATTACTGTCAGCTGAGGCGAAATGGGTAAACATTCCTTCAACATTAAAATTTGAATTATTTAGCAAAAAATCGTTTGCTGCAATAAATTCGTCATCTTCGCTAAAGCCAATGCGACCCATGCCAGAATCCACCGCTAAGTGAATTTTTAATTGCAAGTGATTCTGACTTAGTTCTGCTTCAGAATCTTGTACCCATTTTAAGTTAGGAACTGTCAAAGAAATACCATTGACAGCTGCTAGCGAAGCATATTTTACGGGAGTCACTCCCAAAACCAGAATTGGCTGAATAATTCCAGCTCTTCGCAATTCTAACGCTTCGTCTAAAATAGCAACGCAAAAACCACTGACACCAACTTTGACTGCTTCTTGAGCAACTCGTACTGCACCATGACCGTATGCATTTGCTTTAACTACGGCAAACAGCTTTTGTTCAGGTCTTAAATGTTTAATTTCTTCTTTAATATTTTGTCTTATTGCAGCTAAATCAACATATACTGCTGCAGGTCTGTGAATTCCAGGAACCATGTTTATTTCTCCAAAACAATTAATGTAACTATTTCATGCCGATCATGAGTAATACTAGGAAAAATTTTGCCATCAAATTTAGCGGAAGTAGTAATTGGGTGACCCAATTTATCCCACAACGTTTCTACATCCTGCAAGCCAATACCTTTACCAAAGCCTGTTCCGATAGCTTTGACAAAGGATTCCTTGATAGAAAAACGACCACCTAAATATTCCGCTTTACGTCTACCTGAGAGTTTTTGATACTGCTCGAATTCTTTGGGAGTTAATACTTTACGAGCAAAATTATCCCCTCTGGCAATGATTTTTTCTACACGTTCAACTTCAATGGCATCAATGCCGACTCCAACAATCATTTTCTTTTCCTCGTAATATCAAAAATATAATACTAAAAAAGAGTTGTAAATTGCCACAACTCTTTTTTAGTAAAAACATTAACCTTTTTTATTTTTAATAATAAAATTTCTGCCATTACCGGAGCGGCGAGAATGGCCTCCACGATAATTGCCACGGCTGCGGTTACGATCACCGCGATAGCCCCCACGACTATTTCTGCCATGACTATAGCGACCGCGGCCACCACGACCATTACCCTTATACGGCAATGGTTTTTCCGAACTAATTTTGACCTCAACATTTGAAGAATCTTTTGACAAATTCTTCAGAAAAGCTGATACCAAATCAACTGCTGAATAATTTTCTAATAATTCGTTGGCATCATCAGTATATTTAGATAGATCATCTTTCATTATGTCTTCAATCTTAGATTTAGCCACTTTAAGTTGGCCCCTTAAAGCCTGATCATCAGATGGCGGACGCAAAGGGGTCATCTTTTTCTTGGTTAATTGCTCTATTGTACGCATATAACCAATTTCATTTGGCGTAACAAAAGTGATGGAACTACCATTTTGACCAGCACGCCCAGTACGACCAATGCGGTGAACATAAGAGTCGGGGTCTTGCGGAATATCGTAATTATAGACGTGAGTAACGCCTGAAATATCCAATCCACGTGCAGCCACGTCTGTTGCCACTAAAATATCTAGTTTTCCAGCACGGAACCTTTTTAAAACAGTAAGTCTGCGAGCCTGGGTCAGATCACCGTGAATTCCCGCTGCATTGTAGCCACGGGCCTGAAGTCCCCTGGTGACTTCGTCAACTCGGCGTTTAGTTCTAACAAATACCACTGCCAAATCAGGACTTTCAACATCAATCAAACGGCACATGATGTCAAATTTTTCTGAATCCTTTGCCCGCACAAAGTACTGGTCGATTAGGTCGGCAGTTAATTCTTTGGTCTTAATGCGCACAATCTCCGGGTTATTCATGAACTTTTCACTAATGTTCAAAATTGGCTTAGGCATTGTGGCACTAAATAATAAGGTTTGTTTGCGATTTTTAACGTAACTTAAAATACTTTCAATGTCTTGGATAAAACCCATGTCCAGCATTTCATCAGCTTCATCTAAAACAATGGTATTAACATTTTCTAAATTAATAGTCTTGCGTTTTAAATGATCAAGTAAACGTCCCGGCGTACCTACTAAAATTGCAGGCACATGGTTCTTAAGGGAACGAATTTGCCGACCAATATCAGCACCGCCATATACAACCTGTACACGAGCATTTTCATCGCGCCCCAGCCTGAAAAGTTCTTCCTGAGTTTGAATAGCAAGCTCACGTGTAGGCTCAATAATCAATGCTTGAATAACCTTTTTATGTTTATCTAAATTTTGTAAGATAGGAAGCGCAAACGCTGCAGTCTTACCAGTACCGGTTTGAGCTTGTCCAATTACATCCTTGCCTGCTAAGGCTAGAGGAATTGTCTGTTCCTGAATCGGTGTTGCTTCTTCGAAGCCTGAACGCTTAATCGCTTTTAAAAGCTCATCTTTTAATCCTAATTCTGAAAATTTCACTAAATTCTCCTTATCTAAGCCGTTCTACTACTTTTTCCAGGTGCATCCCGTGGGAGCCTTTCAAAACAACAATGTCGTTCGGCTTAATATCATTTTTTAAATCTGCAATCAATCGTTGCATCTGATCTTGTGGGTAATAATGCAAGTTTTTAGGCTGATAACTTTCCTTAAGCGCAGCTGCCAAATGCGCCATTTCTGTACCATATAAATAAACTTCATTAATCACTTGGGGATCAAGACAATCTGCTAGACCTGCATGAAGATCAGCTGACCTGTGCCCTAATTCTAACATATCACCCAGAACAGCGATTCGCCGACTACCTGCAGGTACCTGAATTTGACCAAAACTGGTAATTACAGCACGTACAGCAGTCGGATTGGAATTATAGACATCACTCATGATGTCTTCTCCAACGTCGCCTTTTTCCCATTCCATTCTGTCAGCTGTCGGAGTAAATTTTTCCAAAGCAGTAGCTATTTCTTCATCACTTTCACCAAAATGCCTGCCGACACAAAGAGCAGAAAGTGCGTTAGAAACATTGTGTTTGCCAATCATCGGAATAGTAAATTTATGATCAGAGTTATTAATCGCAAAAGTCGCATGATGCTTGTAGCTACGATAGCCTGTCGCATAGACTGTATCATTTTTGGCAAAACCAAAAGTAACTTTTGCTTGTGATATTTTTGCCGCCCGTTCACGTAAAAGTGGTTCATCCCCGTTATATATTAGTTCGCCATCTTCACGTAAAAAGTCGGTAATTTCCATTTTAGCATCGGCAATTGCTGCACGTGAACCTAAAAATTCAATGTGAGCTTCGCCAATCATCGTAATAACTGTAACGTCCGGATGGGTCAATTCACTTAGTTGATGCAGTTGTCCAGCATGATCCATACCCATTTCTAAAACCAAAATTTCTGTATTTGGTTTCATGTCTAAAATAGTCATGGGAACGCCAATTTCATTATTAAAGTTGGCATCAGTTTTATGAACATTAAATCTCTTCGCTAAAACAGCTGCCGTCATATCTTTAGTAGTGGTTTTACCATTTGATCCAGTAATACCAACAACAGTGGGGTTAACCTTATTTAAGTAGTACTGTGCCAGTTGCTGCATGCTAGTTAACGGATCATCAACTTCTAAAACTGCGATACTATCAGGTTTATTAGGGTGGCCCTTTTGCCACAATGTAGCACTTGCCCCATTGCTAATTGCACTATTGATAAAATCATGACCGTCTCTATCGCCCTTTAGAGGTACAAATAAGCCGCCTGCAGCGATTTTTCTAGAATCAAAGGCAACAGAAGTAATAACGGTCTGATCATTGCCTTCACACTTTGAATTTATTGCTTTGGCTATCTCTGCCAGTTGCATTTTCATCTTTTTATCTCCTAGCCGAAAAGAGTTTTTTGCTAAAGTACTAATTATACTCCTTATTTAAGTAGTATAACAATTATGCTTTACATAAAAAAGCAGCCCCAATGGGACTGCCTTCCACCAGATTGAAGATATTACTTGTTGTTCATGCCATACTTCTTGTTGAACTTTTCGATTCGACCATCGGCCTGAGCAAACTTTTGCTTGCCAGTGTAAAATGGGTGAGAATCTGAAGTGATTTCAACACGAACTAGTGGGTAAGTTTTACCTTCATAATCCACTGTTTCTTTTGGCTTTAATGTTGAACCAGCAACAAACTTAGCACCAGTTGCTGAATCCATAAAGACTACTTGTTGGTAATCTGGATGAATATCTTGTTTCATATTTATTACTCCTTTGCCATGACTCCTATTGCAAGTCATAGATTAATCGATTAACGTTTAATACCTTATCATCTTTAAAGGCAAAATTCAAGACTTATTTATTATAGCAGCTGCATCAATTTAAAACAATGTCACTCGGCTTAACTTCTTTGCCAAAGTATGGTTTGAGTTCCTTATTGTAATCATCAGTAAAGAATTTTTTATTTGCTAACTTAGTAATTTCTTTATTCGTCCAATTTAAAAGAGACTTATTACCCTTTTTGACCGCCGGGGCAATAAATTGATTAGGTCCGATGTTCTTAATTCCAACAGTGTAATTAGGATTCTTCTTTACCCAAGCATAAAGATATGAATTGTCATCTGCTAAAGCGGCAGCACGCTTATTTTTAAAAGCGTTAAATTGCTGCGTTTTAGAGTCAAATTTCAGTAAATCAACCCCACCCTTTTTGGTAAAGTAATTTTCTGCTGTTGTACCCTTGTTGACAATCAAGTTTTTACCCTTTAGCTGAGAAGCGCTTGTAATTGGTGCATTCTTAGGAGAAATAACTCCGACTGATACCTTCATGTATGCCTTAGCAAAATCAACAACTTGTTTACGCTCAGGTGTTTCTGTAAAGTTAGCTAAAACAATATCGGCTTTATTTGAATTAAGAGTGTCAACGCGATTATTCGCATTAACTTGGATAAATTTTACTTTGACACCCATATCTTTAGTCATTTGCCGTGCAAGACGGACATCATAACCCACACGGTTACCATGATCATCAACCCAACCATAAGGAGGCAAATCGCCAAATACGGCAACTCGCAAAACGCCCCGCTTTTTAATCGCAGTCACGCTGCTTTCATTGGCATTATTGCTATTATTTTTTGATGACTTAATACCAAAAAATGCAGCAACTGCAATAATTAAAACTACTAAAACACCAATAATAATATTTCTGCTTTTATTTTTCTTCATTATTTACTCCTTAAAAGTCCATACTAGTCAAGAAATCACGAGCACGATCTGTTTGGGGATGTTCAAAAAATTCTTTGCCAGGTGTATTTTCCAAAATTTTGCCCTCTTCTAGAAATAAAACCTGATCTGCTATTTGGCGTGCAAAGTTCATTTCGTGGGTTACGATAATCATTGTCATATGATCAATACGGGATAAATCGGTCATAATTTGTAAAACGCCCCGAACCATCTCGGGATCAAGAGAAGCTGTAACTTCATCAAACAACATTACTTCGGGGTGCATGGCCAGTGCTCTGACAATAGCAATTCTTTGTTTTTGTCCACCAGACAATTCTCGAGGATAAGTATCAACGTATTTTTCTAATCCTACTCGTTTTAACAGCTGCAGAGCCTCTTTTTTGACTTCTTCTTCAGGTCTTTTTTGTACTTTTACCGGTGCCAGCAAAATGTTTTCAAGAACGGTAAAGTTAGGGAACAAATCATAACTTTGAAAAACCATGCCAATTTTTTGACGTAAAGCCTGCCAATTTTTAGCATCGTTCTCAATCTTTTGTCCTTTAAAATAGAGCGAGCCACTTTTAAAATCTTCCAAGCCGTTTAAGCACCTAATTAAAGTACTTTTACCAGAACCGGAAGGACCTAATAATGTCAGCACTTCACCTTGATGAAGCGTAAAACTAATATCATGTAAAGCTTGCCAATCACCATAAAACTTGTTTAGATGTTCAACGCGTAAAACTTCTTTTGTCATTTATCTCACCTGTCCTGCTTTGCTGCTAGCCGTTTAGACCATACTGATAACGGATAATCTATTATGAAATATAAAAAGAAAATCAGACCGTAAATCCAAAATACAGCTGTCGGATATTTTTGGTTATTCGCTTCAATAATCTGTTGTCCAATCGCGATGACATCCATAATGCTGATCATCATTAATAAAGAGGTAGTCTTAATTACTCTTGTAGCCAGATTAATAGTTGCTGGTAACTCCAGCTGCACGGCTTGGGGCAATAAAACGTAACGAAAAAGCTGCACTTTGCTTAAGCCCAAAGCCAAGCCTGATTCTTTTTGCGCAATAGGAACTGATTCTATTGCTCCACGAACGATATCACTAAACTCAGCAGCAACCCATAGGGCAAAGGCTAAAACTGCCATCCAACTGGCTGGCCAATTGATGTGAAAGCTGCGCGGTAAAATATAGTAGAACAAAAATAATAGTACGATGGTGGGAACTATCCTGAAGAATTCCAGATATAGCCGCAAAATAAACCGAATTATTTTATTAGGTAAAGTGCGCAATACACCAAGGAATGTACCTAAAACAAGACCAATAACCAGACTAACACCTGCAATCCAAACGGAAGTCCACAAGCCTTGCAAAATTCTGCTAAAGTTATTGCCGGCAAAGAAAACATTAATCGCCGAATGTGCCATAGCGTACCTTCCTTTCTAAATAATTTAAAAGTAAAATAATTGGAATTAAAATAATTGCGTAGGCAATCACCAAAATTAGCAAATACTCATTTGTCCGGTAATACATTCCAATTAGGTCTAGAGCTGTATTAGTTAATTCAGGAATAGCAATCACTGAAAAAATGGAAGTCTCTTTAATCAGGAATATAATGTTTGCTGTTAAGGCAGGCATACTTAGCGCAAAGCCTTGCGGAAAGACAACATAACGAGCTAATTGCAGATTATTCATCCCTAAAGCTTTACCATCATCAATCTGAGTGGCACTGACCCCGGCAAATCCACCAGTAAAGCCTTCAGCCATATAAGCTCCACCAAGAAACACCAGACCAATAATTCCGCAAGTTTGGGCTGACATTTTTAGTCCAATAACTGGAAAAGCATAGTATAGGAAAAACAATTGAATTAATAAAGGTGTATTTCTTGCTAACTCTACATAAGCTGTTATTAGTTGACTCAAAATTGGTACTTTAAAATATTGGATTAAACTGCAGAAAACTCCCACTACAATAGAAAAAATTATGCCAACAGCAGACAACCAGATAGTCAGTTGAAAAGCTTTTGCAAAAATAGGCAAACTTTGATTAATAATTTGCCAGCTCATTTTTAACCTCCCCTGCAGTACTTAAATGGACTCAGAAGTCTCATTATTTGTCACAGTAGTTCTAACAAAACAAAAGGCCTGCGGATACTTTATTCGCAGGTCCTAAATACTTATTGTTTTAGATTGGAGTGCGAATACTAAAAGAAACAATTATTTTGCAAATGATCTAATGAAATACATTTCTTTTCAGTTCTTTGCATTTGTCTCATTAACTGCACTTCTTTCTAAAACATCTATCAGTGCTTCTTATGCTATGCTTTTACTTACTTTTTGTCAATAACTTTGCTTAATATTACTCTCATTTTCTATCTTTGGGCTAATAAAAAACGCGCTTAATTAAACGCGTTTGGTCTATTTATTTAATCTTCTTAAGACTGTGACTTTTCTTTAATTGCCTCAGCAGACTTCTGTAACAAGTTTTCCTCATTAGGAGTTAAATGCAAATCAATTTTGTGGACAATACCTTCACGCCCAACAATTGCAGGATAAGACATGTAAGTACCATACTTTTCTTGGTAACTTGATACTGGTAATTCTGTCCGTGAATCTGTTAAAACGGCCCGCACAATTCTAACCGCAGCCGCCGAGACCCCATAATTAGTGTATTGCTTGCCCATAAACACTTTTTGACCACCAAATCTGATTTCATCTTCTAAGTCACTTGGCTGCCATGATTCTTTTTTAGCCAATTCAGTTAATGGCTGTTCAAATACTTTTACTGTTGACCAGGCTGTAAACTGAGTGTCACCATGTTCACCTAATGCAAAGCCACTCACAGAACGAGGATCAACATTAAACTTTTTAGCTACAACTTTTTTCATTCTTGCTGTATCAAGTAAAGTACCAGTACCCAAAACATGTTCTTTGGGCAAACCAGTTAGTTGCTGGTAAAGACTGGTTATTGCATCTACTGGGTTGGAAATAACAATCAGAATACCGTTAAAGCCACTATTTTTAATAGATTCAGTAATTGGGCTTAACTGCTTTTTATTATATTCAAGTTCTTGGAACCGGTCACCCTTTGTTTCTAATGATATTTTTCCTAAAGTACTAATGACAATGTCAGCGTCTTTTAGTGCATTATAGTCATTAACAATAATATTGGTATGATACGGCAGGTTAGCCATTGCATCTTCAAAGTCAATTGCATCAGCGTTAACTTTGCCTTCATTAACATCAATCATCACCAAATCAGCGACTAAACCTGAAATAATCAATTCATGAGCAACGGTACAACCAACGTGACCGTCTCCAATAATACCTATTTTTGTTGTCATAATTAAGTGCCTTTCTTTTAAAACTGTTGCAATATCTCAGCCAACTCTCAATTACTCTTTTATTATACTAAAGATAGAGTTAAAAAAGACGTTTTCGCTATACTAAATAAAGCAATCTTAATTTCTGAAATTAAATTCAAAATCAGGTCCTTATTTACCAACTTTAATATCTTTTGCGTAAGGAATTGCGGGTTGAGCACCGTATTTTTGCACAGTAAGTGACGAAGCTTTATTAGCAAAAAGAACGGCATCTTTTAAGTTAGACAAATCTGTTGTTAGTATACTGGTCATTGCGCCAATAAAAGTATCGCCAGCTGCTGTAGTATCAACAGCCTTGACTTTAAAAGCCGGGACCATTTCTCTTTGATTTTGATAGTCGTAAAATGCTCCTTTAGCACCGATTGTAATAATGACCGTTTTTACGCCCTGATCATGTAGCTTGGAAGCAGCCATTTGCGCAGTTTTTTCATCAGTCACCTTAATCCCAGTGATGGTTTGAGCTTCTGTTTCATTTGGAGTAATGATATCAGTAAGCTTTAACAAATCAGCAGGGATTTCAGCCATTCCAGGAGCTGGATTCAAAATTGTTTTTACCCCTGCCTCATGAGCAATTTCAAACCCTTTAATTGTTGCAGCAAGTGGGGTTTCAAACTGTGCGATAAGAAAATCAGAATCTTTAATCAAATCCTGATTCTGCACAACTTCAGCCGGGCCAAAAGCATAATTTGCGCCAGCATAAATAGTAATTGAATTCTGACCACTATCATCTACTGTAATAAATGCTTGTCCAGTTGATACTTTTTTAGCTGTGATAATACCCTGAGTATTAATGCCTTCACTTTTGAGTAAGCCCAGCATTTCTTTTCCCGGTGCATCGTCACCTACACCACCAATAAAGCTAACTTCACATCCTGATCTTGCCGCAGCCACCGCCTGATTTGCGCCTTTTCCACCCGCGGCTGAATAATGTTCTGACGCATGAACAGTCTCACCCGGTCTGGGCATTTGTTTAACGCGCAAATTAGTATCTAAATTAATACTGCCAATAACTGTAACTTTATTCATTTAAACTTTAAAACCTCTTAATTAGCTTTCAAATAACTTATTTCTACCAAAAATAATAACACATTTGAAATTACCCTCAAATGTGTTATTAATTTTATTAATGTATATCTCCTAAAATATCTATTTAGGCAAAGATCCAATCACTGTTTGTGAATTAACCTGTCCCATATTAGTTTGGTCAAAATCAATATTCTTATTATTCAAAATAATCACAATTATGTCGGTCTCCTTGCCCGCCTCTTTTGCCCGCTTTAAATCGAAATTAGCAAGTAACTGGCCTCTTTTGACCTTATCACCCTTCTTTATTTTAATGGTAAAAGGGGTTCCGTTAAGCTCAACGGTGTCAATACCCATGTGTATCATTATTTCTGTTCCATTTTTACTTTCAATGCCAATAGCATGTTTGCTTGGAGCCAACATAGTTATAACTCCCGTAATTGGAGAATAAATCTCAGTATCTGCAGGAACTACCGCAAAACCATCACCCATTTTTTTAGAGGCAAACAATTCATCATTAACTTCAGCAATTGTTTTAAAAAGACCTGAACATGGGGAATAAATAGTTTCATTTCTCTTGAAAAAATTAAGCATATTTTTCCTCCCTATATATGTGTATCCCAATAAGTGCAGAATGCATTAACTGGACTCTTACCTTTAAATGGAGATTTGCCTAGCAACTTATCTACTAAAATTGCGGGAACATATTCATTTGCTGTATATGCATTGATATAAGTTTTTACCATTGGAACATCCTGCAAGTGGTATGGATTAGCGATTGAAATAAAAATAGTAGGGATTTCGTGTACAAACCAAGGAACATTGTAGCCCATTGGTTTAAGCCAATTTAACCTGACAGTTGTTTGATTGCTGGCTGTTTTAACGTTAGCAAAATATATTACCGTATCAAACCTGGCTTTTAGCTCTTTGACGGAACCATTAACCATTAAGTCCTTTAAGTCTTCATTTTCAGGATCAAATACAGTTACATTAAATCCTTCTTCTTTTAGTCTTGTAATAAAAATACTTGAAACAGGCGGTTTGCCGCTGGCACTAACAACATCTCCTATAACGAAAACCAGAATCTTCTTGTTTTTCTGCAATGTCAAAGGTAGAACATCTTGCTTGTCTTTAACTAAAGTAATTGACTCATCTGCTAATTCTTTAGCCCATTTAACATGTTCTGGACATTTTAAAACTTTTAAAGCCTCTTTTTCAGGAACCAAAGTATTATTTCTTTGCTTTAAAAATAAGTGCAATGCTTCTTTTGTAGCTAATACTCTAGTAACAGCGTCATTCAATCTGTCTGTTGATATTACGCCCTCGTTCACTGCATCAAGTACAAAATTAAAATCTTCTTCCAAGTCTCTGGTAAATAAAAGCATGTCACAACCAGCATTAATTGCTTGAGGCAACAGCTCTGCTCTTTTTCCTTGTGAACTAAAACCGGCCATGTTAGTAGCATCACTTGAAATCAAACCATTAAATCCTAGTTTCTCTCTTAATAAATCATGAAGCAATTCGTATGATAGAGAACCAGGATAAATATCTTCATCTTTCACATCTGGATTAAAGTATCTCGTATAAGCAGGTTGATAAATGTGACCGGCCATCAATGTCAGTGCTCCATTATCAATCATAGCCTGATAAATTTTGCCATATGTTTTATCCCAGTCAGAAACGCTTAGTGAGTTAACTGATGTCAGAAGATGCTGGTCGCGATCATCCACACCGTCTCCTGGGAAGTGCTTAATTGCGACCGCCATACCTGAACTTTGGCATGCTTTCATATATTCTTGGGCCATTGATATGACAGTATCAGGATTATCACCGTAGGTTCTAACATTTATAATTGGGTTAGCAAAATTTTTGTTGAAATCTACTACAGGAGCAAATGACCAATTACATCCCACAGCGCCACCTTCACGAGCAGAAATTAATCCTAAGCGGTATGCGTTCTTTTTATCATTAGAAGCCGCTACTTCGATTTGTCTGCCGTAAAAGGTCCCGTCAGTACCTATGCCGTCTCCACCAGATTCTAGGTTGGCGCCAAGCAATAGCGGTATTGGGGAAACCTCCTGAATATAACGTTGCAAAGCCTGAATGCTGGAACTCTTTTGCGGACGAAACATCATGCCACCAGGCCGATAGTTCTCAATAACCTCTTTTATTTCTTGTTCGGTTGAATAATTGCCCAATAAGCAAAATAATTGGCCCACTTTTTCTCTGACTGTCATCTTAGACATGAGCAATTTAATATTATCAATCTGCTCATCTTTCAAGTAGAATGGATTGCCCTTTAAATTTATTTCGGTCATTTGCAATGCTCCTTTTCTTAAATATTATTTGTTTGCTTTTTTGGTTTGCAAAAAATGAGAGTTAAGCAAAATGAAATTGCCATGGAAATTAATACTACTATCACTGCACTAATAATACCGGAAAAATTAGTAGCATTAGGAGAAAGGAAGCAAGGGAAAGCGAATATACCTTGTCCACCCATTTGATAAAATTTAACTCCCATTAACATTGCTAAAATACCACCAATAGCTGAAGAAATACAACTAATGAAAAATGGTTTTTTCAGTGGCAAAGTAACACCATAAATTGCCGGCTCAGTAATACCAAAAATTGCTGGGAAAATTGAAGCAATAGTATTGCGCTTTTGCTTAGTATCTTTAAGGATCAAAGCCAGTGCACAAAGTGCTGCAAGCTGAGTAAAAGGACAGGCTATATTGGCGGCAAAAATAACATCAAATTTTTGTGTGGCTAAATTGTTCAGTACTATTGGGATAATGGCATTGTGCACGCCAAAGATTACTAATATTTGCCACATTCCTCCAATAAAGGCACCTAATAAGATTGGACTAAGTTTATATAACTCTTTTACAATCCAAGCAATAATATCTGACAACCAAATTGATACTGGACCAACTACTAATAAAGTTAGTGGCACAATTACCAATATGGTTATTAATGGTACCAGAAAATTCGCAACGGATGCCGGACTGATTTTTTTCGCAAAACGTTGAACATAAGAAGCTGCCCAAACTGCCAGGATAATAGGAATAACAGTCGAAGTATAGTTATTTAACAAAACAGGTATATGTAAAAATGTTAAATATGCCTTAGTTTGAAAAATCGTACCCGACAAGACTGTTGCTGCAGCTTTTCCTGACATTGCTTGTATCAAAGTAGGATAAATAATTGCCGTACCAATAACAAGCGAGGTCATTTGATCAACATGAAATTTTTTACCAGCAGTAACCGCTAAAAATACGGGGAAGAAATAAAATAATGCATCTCCAATAGCATACAATATAATATATGTGCCATCTGTATTCTTTAAGACACCCGCTGTGGTCAAAATTGCCAGTAGTCCCTTAACCATACCGCTTGCACATAAAACGCCCAAGATCGGCACAAAGATACCAGATAAAAGGTCTACTGCTTTATCCCATAAGGATTGTTTTTTATCAATTAGTTTCGTATCTTCTTTCAGGGCCTCTTCGTCTGCTACAGTTTCTCCTCCGCTAAAGTGGTAGAAGCTGTTAATCTCGTCAAAAACTGATTCTACGTGCATGCCAATCACTATTTGATATTGTCCGTTAGCTTGGATCACGTCAACTATCTCTTCATTTTTCTTAAGAGCCTCGGTATTTGCCTTGCTTTCATCTTTTAAAACAAAACGCAATCGGGTAAAACAATGAATTAATGAGACAACATTGTCCTTTCCACCGATGTTTTTTACTATAAATTTACTCAACGAGGTATATTTTCCCATTTTATTTCTCCTTTGAGATTATGTTTTTCAACATATTGTGAATATGAAGTACTAAATAGGCGCGTTCTTCCTGATAAATGGTGATGCCAAATTTTTGATCAAAGTCATCACTGAGACTGTTCACACAATCTTTTTCCCTTTGATATTGTTTATCAGACAAAACAACTAACAGTGAAGAATTAACGTCATTTTCTTTATAATCATTATCTAAAATTCTTTGAGCAAAAAAGCGAACATGAGTATCAAAGCGCTGATAATACAGTGGATCTGCTTTCTCAGCAAAATCAATTTTAAAATAATCAAAAACGTAATTCGTAACCCAATGAACTATCTCAACTACACGATAACCGTTAAAATCTCCCTTATTTTCCAACTCACTGTTCACTACATGTAAAGCAATTGTGGCTGCTTCGTCTTCAGCCAAAATGCAACCAGTCATATTACGAATTAATTTGATGCCAAAAAGACCAACTTCAAATTCTTGAGGATAAATTCTTTTTATATCCAAAATCAATGGATTCGAAATTTTTATGCCCTTTTTAGCCTGTTCAACTGCTCTGTAAATATGATCAGTTAAAGCTACGATTAGACTTTGATTTAACTCTTGTTTTAATAGGGATTTTGCTTTATCAACTATGTCATTAGCAATTGCATAGTATTCAACTGGTATATTAACCAACAATTTTGCCATAGCTGAGGAGATCTCTTGAGGTAATACTGGAAAATAATATTCTATTTTGCTTTCATCAATTTCATCACCAACATGTTTACCGAAAGCTATTCCTCTTCCTGTAACAATTAATTCTTTACCTTTGTCGTCGACTACAAAAGAAACATTATTGTTTATCCCACGCTTAATAAACACTCACTTCTCCTCCTTTCAATAAAAAATAAAAACCTGCTTGCACACAAGAACCAAATTGATGATTTAAATTGTGTGACAAACAGGTTTAGCTTACTTAATAATCATTAGTAATAACTATCCGATAGTCATGTTTATTTTACCCGATTAAATGGGTTATGTAAATATAAATTAGCAAATACTGCGTAACGCTTTCAGAAAAAAGATTTTTTTAATTTTCAAATCATCATCTTTTAATTTTGTCTATCAAAGCATATAATTACTTTTATCATTCAATTTAAGTAAGGTAAAAATATGAAGAGACAACTTAACTTTTTCGCTGCTTTAGCAACAGTCATGGGCACCATGATTGGTGGCGGGGCTTTTTTCAAAATTGCTAACATTTCGGCTTTAACTCATAATGCCTGGCTAAGTATCATAGTGTGGCCCTTTGCCGGCTTAATTACTCTAATGGCAGGATTAAGCATAGCCGAATTGGCATCAATATATCCCAAAGATGGCGGACCCGTCAGATATCTGGAAGAAATATACGGTCCCAAAGTTGCCTTTTTGTTTGGCTGGTCCCTAATAATTGTCTATTATCCGGCAAATATCGCTGCACTTTCAATCGTATTTGCAACCCAACTAAAAGAAATACCACATTTCAAAGACTTATCTACTACAGTGATTGCTCTAATCGTGATGCTGGCGATACTTTTAATCAATTGGATCGGGTCAAAATTGAGTGGTCAGGTACAAAAAATAACTTTGGTTATTAAGCTCTTGCCGATTGCTGCAATTATAATCTTTGCTTTGTTTTATAGTGGACCTAATCAGCTAGCAGGAGCTCCAGCGCCTAAAATAGCATCTGCTTCGGGAGCAATGGCCTTCGGACAAGCTCTTTTAGCTGTGCTTTTTGCTTATGATGGCTGGTTAAGTATCGGTAATTTAGCCAGTGAAATAAAAAATCCCGCAAAAACTTTAGCCAAAGCTATTATTTGGGGACTTTTAGGAGTAACGATTATTTACACTCTTCTTAACTGGAGTTATGTTAGAGTCATTCCCTGGTCAAAAGTTGTAGGTAACCAGACAACTGCTCTACTTACCGCCAAAAAATTATTCGGCAACGTGGGTGGTACTTTAGTTGCTACAGGAATTTTAGTTTCAGTGTTTGGTGCGATTAATGGCCACCTTCTTTTGGGATCCAGAATGCCTTATGTTTTAGGCAAAGAAAAGAAATTGCCAGCTGCAAACTTTTTCAGCAAATTAAATTCTAAAACTATTGTGCCCACCAACAGCATGATTTTTGAATGCGTCATTGCAACCATTATGATTTTTTCTGGTACATTTGATTCATTAACCAACATGTTGGTTTATGTTTCCTGGATTTTTTCAATTTTATTATTTTTAGGCGTCCTTATCTTACGTAAAAAACAACCAGATCTTTTACGACCGTACAAAACTCCCTGGTATCCCATTCCGCCGATTCTAGGAATTTGTGGTGCTTTATTCATCGTTGTTACCACAACGTTAACCCAGCCACTATTATCACTTACAGGCATTTTATTGACCCTTAGCGGCTGGCCGGTTTATGTTTATGTGCAAAAGAGAAATCAAACTTAATTAAAGTATAAAAATCTATATTAAAGACTTTTATAGAACAAAAAATATAGCCTTGGAGTATTTTTCTATTCCAAGGCTTTTATATATTTCAAAATTATTTATTTTTTCGCATTTCTTTTTTTAATACTCGAATTAATTTCTTTTACAGTCTGCCTCTGTGACAAAATAACGATTAGCCAAATAACAATATAAACTAAGACAAAGACACCAACCAACCAAAAATTAATCGGCCACTTATTTATCCAGCACATTAACAACACCAGCAAAAATGTCCCTATGATATGAACGCTAAAGGCAATAGCAGGTGGTACATCTATCGCAAAAATCATTGATAAAATGCCTATTAACCCTGAAATAATAAAAACGGAAATAACACCTAAACGGGTAGGAATACTAGGAGAAGCAAAAGTCAATATTATCAAATAAGTAGCTGCACCAAAGCCCACACCGGTAAAGAAATAGTTAATGAAATTACTTAATTTTCTCATTTTACAGACCCAACTCTCTTTTTAATGCAGGCAAATACAATCTGGAAACATCAGCTTTTAGATTGTTTTGTAAAAGTGCGATCATATTTCCTGCAAAGCCTACTTCTATCGATTCCAGAAAATTAATATTGATAATGCCATGTTTCGAAACTTGGATAAACCCATCACCCAGTTTTTCTAGTACCTGATATAATCGACCAGTTGTTTTTATCATGTTTTTAGTAGTATAAAACGTAATATCTGTTGTCTGGATTTCTACTTTGATAATTTCTGTTCGTTTAATGGTTACTATTCTGTCTTCCACTTTAACTGGTAAAAGATCATACCTTTTTTCACCAAATTTATGCAAATAATCTATTAAATTATCAACTGCTTCACTTTTTTGAGCGGCCTTAATTTCAACTTCAATGTCTTGTTTGTTTAAAGCAGAATCGGCCTTAAATTCAATCTTCACTTTACTTATTGCGCCTTCTGTCAGTGATAAATGAAAGCAAAATAATTACTAAAATTAGTATTGCAATCATTAAAAGTAAAACAAACATATTATTTAGTCTATTATTATTAATTTTATACTGTATTCCTAAATAATTAATTAAATGCCGTTTTACGTTGGTTGGAAAAGTTGCTAGTGTCTGCTTAAGTAAAACACCTCTTAAAGCAGCTGCTTCATAACTACTTGGTACTAATTTTACCAAATTTTGTGCTCCAGAAACCAATATACCGTATGGTAAATAAGTTGCAACAGCGAAACCGGCAGCAGCGCCAAGGACGGCAGAAAACCGACTAAAAGTAGTGCTGGAATGCATGAAAAGCACGATTATTTCATCTAATAATGTAGCTGCAATCGCACCTACCAAGATATACAAAAGTCCGGGTAAAAGTGCTGATTGAGGAATCGAGATATGATCAACTAATGAAAAGTACATGGCCATTACGATAAAGGTGATGATTTGCATAAAAAAGCTGACTGTTGCTCCGGATAAAATGTAAGCAAAATTTTCTGCAAAACGTGATATGCCAGTTAGTTCAAAATCAGCGTCGGCTCGCGTTTCGCGGTCACTTACTTGCTGCCCTAAAGCTTGAAAAGCCGTAGTAATACCAGAAACCGCAACAATACCCGCTATCATCCATAAATCCAACATTTTAGTCACATGAGGTAATTGCTGCCAATTACTTCTTAAATTATTTTGCAAAAAGCCAATATAGATAAAGAAAGAAATCAGTGCACCCAGGCATGACATGAATACAGCAGGAATGTTAGAGAAATAAATTTTTAAATTTCTACGAAATAATGCAAACATTTAATGTATCTCCTTTCCGGTAATTTGAAGGAAGGCATCATTGATTGTTCCTTTGCGATATGAAAAATCGATAATATTTTCTTGATTGTTTTTTAAAATTTCAATTGCTTCTTGAGGGGATAATATGTCAATCGCAACTTGATCTTGACTGAGTCGAATAACTTTTTGTTTAATCTGTAAAATTTTGGTTTTCTTAACAGTAAGAATCAATTTATTAGGGGCAAATTCCGTCTTAATTTCAGCTGCAGAGCCACTGGCAAGAATTTTACCATTTTCCAAAATATACATTTGGTCAGCATTTTCTGCCTCCTCTAAATAATGAGTTGTCAAAAAAATAGTAAGGTTTTGTTGCTGCTGCAGTTTAGTCAATAATTTCCAAATAGCATTTCTTGTTTGGATATCAAGTCCTGTAGTCGGTTCATCTAAAAAAAGCAAATCCGGGTTACAAATCAATGCTCGAGCTATGTCTACCTTTCTTTTTTGACCACCTGATAAAGTGCTAAATTTTTGATTTAAAAATTCTTTGATGCCGATCAAATCAATTAGGTGTTCAAGCCACTCATTAGAAAATTTACGATACATCTGTGCTCTTAAATAAAGATTATCTTTAACTGTTAACTCGTTATCTAAAATGCTATTCTGAAAAACTAAGCCTATTTTAAGATTTGAGGCTTTTGAAATGATACCTGAAGTTGGTTTTAATAGTCCTGTTAACATGTTTATTGTGGTGGACTTGCCCGCACCATTTGTACCTAAATACGCCACTAATTGTCCTTGCTTTATTTGAATATCAGCTTTATTAACGGCAATTTTATTCCCAAATTTTTTAGTTAACCCTTGTGTTTCAATTAACATAGCGACACCTCTTCCTTAATTTGAATTAAGCATACTAGTTCAAATAAATTTTGTAGCGCATTTTATAATAAGAGACAAAATAGTAATCACAAAAAGATAAAATTAAGACACAAAAATAAAAAAGGTGTTGATCAAATTTTTGGTCAACGCCTTTAGTGTTCAAAATTAACTTATTTTCTTAAATGAATTTCGCGGTCAAATAAACTTTGCAGTTTTTCATCGAAATTATGGGCGATAAAAATAACAGTGCTCGGCATTTTAAGGAGTTCCTGCAAGATTGCTCTGGTTCCCACCTTATCAATTGCACTTGTGCCTTCATCAATTAACAAGATTTTACTGTCATGTATCTGGGTACGCGCTAAAATTATTTTTTGCCTTTGACCGCCAGAAACATTCAGTTTTTGCAAATTTACTTTGGTTTCTAACCCCTGAGCAAATTGTGTCAGATCTGGTTTTAACCCAACGGCAACTGCAGCGGGTTCAGCTAGCTGATTTAACTTGGAGTCAAACATAGTGATATTGTTTTTAATAGTGCTGGGAAATAAAACAGGATCTTGGGCAATATAGCCAATTTTAGCTAAATCAGGTTTAATCACTTTTCCCTCTTGATCCTTAAATGCTATTTTTCCTGAACTCGGTGACAAAATCCCTAAAAGCAGTTTAAACAAAGTTGACTTGCCTGTTCCGCTGTCACCTGATAGCAAAATTTTTTCGCCATAATTGACCGTGATATCAGGGAACTTTAAAGTCACACCATTAGGAAAACTAATTGCCAAATCTTTTGTACTAAAAGCAAAAGGTGTCGCTAAGTTTTGCCCATCAGTTTTTACTGACAAAGTCGCTGCAGTAACATTATTTCTTAAAGTTTTACTGCCCTTAATTAAGCCAAAATAGAATGGCAAGTATTCGATTGCTAGTGAAATATAATGACTAAAATTACCGATAACTGCAATCGCACCAAACGTGACCAGACCGCTTTTAATTAAAATACCCGTCCAGACGAACAAAATCAGGATCATAATTTGCGCAACACCGTTGGTAATAATGGACAGAACTTGTTGTTCTTGTGTCTGTTTGAGGTTGGCTTTTTCTAAATCCTGCGCGCCCTTATGCATCACACTAGATAATTTATCACCGGCAAGATAACGCTCTAATTCAGCAATACCGCTCAACCATTTTTCAATCAGATTCAAATACTGTCTATTTTGATGAGATACTTTCTCCGTAGCTCTTTGAAGCGGCTTTTCAATTATTTTAGGTAAAACAAGGGAAACGGCTACCGAAATTAAGATGAGCAACAACAAACTCCAGTGCATCGTCAGCAGTGCAATTACGGAGAAAATAACATAGCCCAAAAAATTGCAAATGACCGGAATTAAGTTAAAGGACTGATTGTTAACCGTATTAAGATCATTGGTCAGGCGATTTTTAACTTGCGAAGTTTGATGATTCTTACGATCATAATAGATGTGACTTACCATTTTGCTTCTTAAGGTGTGATTAAATTCTTGAACTTGTCGTGTCAGTAAATATTCAGAGCCCCAGTCAAAAGCATACGATGAGAGATAAGCTAACGTAGTAAAAGCAATGATTAACAGCCACGCTTGACCGTCATGCTGGCGCAAGGCGGTAAATTCCCACATATTTAAGTAAGATGCCCCGATTAAAACAAAGGGTTGCAAGAGGCTAAAAAATACAATGAATATGAAACGAATTCGATTGGTATGAAAGAAGTTTTTAAAAGTCATGGTGGTTCTCCTTCTGGCTTGCCAACCGAATCGTTTTATCAAACATATTTTTAACTTCAGAATTAAGATTATGAGCAATCATGATCACAGTCTTATTAGTGTGAACAAGTTCAGCAATAATTTGCTTAGTTGCTTTACTATCAATGGCACTTGTCGCTTCATCCAGCAAAATAATTTCATCAGCGAAAACTTCTGATCTGGCCAGAATAATCTTTTGCCTTTGACCACCAGATAAATTGTTTTTATCCAAATCAACTTGGGTATCAGTTCCTTGGGGAAATCTCGCAATATCGCTCTGCAATTGCACTTTATTAATTAAATTAGGCACTTGATCTAACAAATGCTGGTGAAACATCACGATATTTTCCGCAATTGTTCCTGGAAACAATTGCGGATCTTGAGCAATGTAACTAATCCGGTTTAAATTTGGTTGAAAAGCTTGCCCTGCACTATTTATAAAAATAATTTGCCCTTGATAAGGCTTGATCTTACCTAAAAGAGCTTGAAAGAGTGTTGACTTGCCAGTTCCGCTATCGCCTGAAAGTAAAACTTTTTCACCCTTATTGATCACAAAATCAGGGTATTTAATTATTGGACCATTAGGATATTTAAGCGCCAAATTTTTAATTTCAATTTGGGCAATTTGAGTAGATGAACCTTTTTGTCTTGATTTAGTGTTAGAAATCAGGCTAGCCGTAGTTTGATTGATATTTTTAGTGGATTTAATCTTGACGGCAGCACTTGTAATAGAGGATACAGCTGAAAAGATACCAAAAGCAAAAGAAGTCGAAGCTAATGCCGCTCCAATTTTTATTTGTCCAGTTAAAAATAGGATACCCGCTAAAAAGGCAATCGACATTTGTCCTAAAGTATTACCAATTCCATTAATTGTATTAGAAGCACAGTTTTTATTGATTTGATTGACTTTAGACTTTTCCAACTTCTCAGCGTAGCTGCTCATTTCTTTATTTAAGATCGTCCAAGCATGATACCGCCGCAGTTCATTTAAACCATTGATCCATTCACCGATACCAGTTAAAAAAGCGCTAGTATTTTGCATCACTTTTCTACTTGCCTCTGAAGTCATGCGCGCCATTATTTTGGGCAAGCTTAAATCTATTAGAACAAAAATCGCAGTTAGTAAAACAAAAGACCAATTTAAGCTAAAAAGGACGCCAGCAGAAAGCAAGATGATAAATAAATTACTAAGAACATTAACCCACGGCAGAGCAAAATCGCTGGTTAAAGTAGCGAGATTGCTTTGCAGATAGTTCTGCATTTGCGCCACAGTCGCATCGTTTTCAGTATAAAAATGGTCTACCATTTGCCCTCTTATTTGATCAAGATATTCCTGAATCTGTGCGTTAAAAAGGTAAGTCGCTAAAGGCAAAATAAATACACCACAAACTACCGGGATAAATTCAATTAATTGCCAGCGAATGTAAACGGGCAAATTGCCAACGCTTAGTCCGTTAACTGCAAATTGAAAAAAATATTGGTCAAGTGAGCCGGTAACAGCGAAAATAAAATAAAGTAAAATAATAAAAATTGCTCGTTGTTTATTAGAGCCAATCAGTCCCTTTAATGTCATGTGCTTGCGTCTTTCATTTTATGCTAAATCAATTTTATTAAATTTATCTAATAATAAAATGAATGAGCAAGGGTGTCAAATTAGCAGTCAAAATATAATCGCTGGGTATAAAAAAACTAATTCCAATGAAAAATTAGTTTGAAAGTGATTAAAATTTTACATTGGCGGTTTATGATAATGATGGTAGTTAATGGTTGCCTTTTTAAACTCAGCCTTTTTATTTAATTTCTTTGCCAATTTTTGATCTAAGTACCCTTTAGTTACTTGACTTTCTTTTTCCAAAGCTATGAACTGATCGTAAACTTTTCGCTCTAATGTTCCATTGTTAACAGCTTCTTTAACGGCACAGTCAGGCTCATCTATATGCTTACAATCATTAAAGCGACACTTCTCAGAGAGATCGGCAATCTCAGGAAAAACTTGCTTCAGATTGCCACCACTAACGCCCATACTTTTAATTCCAGGTGTATCAATTAGAACAAAGTCTCCAAGTTCAATTGGGATTAATCTTGAGCTCGTTGTTGTATGCCTGCCCTTATCAGTCTTTGCACTGATACGGTTTGTGGACATTAATTCTTTTTGAGCAATGGCGTTAATCAAACTTGACTTTCCAACTCCTGAATTACCATAAAAAGAAACAGTTTGCCCTGGCAAAATACTTGAGCGTAATTCAGCCAATCCATCTCCCGTGACACATGAAGTACAAAAAACTGATATTTTTAATTTATCAGCAATTTGTTGGGCAAGGTTCATACTCTCTGGGAAAAGATCTGATTTTGTTAAAACTATTGATGTTTGATACTCATTTTCTTTTTTTAAAGCATAAAGAAAACGGTTGATACGTGAAGTCTTTAAATTTCTATTCATTGAAAAACAAATAAAAAGCTGATCAATATTGCATGCTGAATCTTTTTCTTGAGCATGAAATTCTTCACCGATTATTCGACCTAATGTACTATAACGCGGAAGGCGCTCATTAATTAAATCAAAATCTATTTGTGGGTCTAAGGTTACCCAATCACCCACCAGAAATTGCTCTGACCGTTTTTTAGGAATGGCATTATTTTCACTGCCATCTAAACGCATCACTTTATACATGTCAGAAGAATTTAAGGAAATTCTCCCAAGTGTCTGTTCGTTATCAACTGACTCATGTTGTTTATATATATTTAATCCTAAATCCAATAGATGCTCCTATAGATTAATTTAATACTCCGATCTACTTTATAAGTTAATACTATAGCATAATTTTATATTAAAAAATAGTTAAAAATTATTCCGACTTCGAAATAACTTTGTCCAACTTGCTGGTGTCACTTAAATTGGCATTTAAAAATTCTTGATTATCTATCGGTAAATGCAACTCAAAGTTTTCTATTAGTTGAACGCTGGCTGTTACATCTTTCATTGTAGCTGCCAAAACATGACCGCCAAAGCTTAAATCGTCGGCCAAAAAATGATTGTGAAATCCTGAAACTCCAACACCTTGAAAAACAGATGGAGTATAATAAGTAATCATTGTTCCACTGATATTTTCAGTTTCAAATTCGACTTGATTTTCCGCAATTTTCCCTAGAGACGGATAAGGCTTATGAGATTTTTTAGACGACCTTGTACGAATTTTTTGGAAAACACCTTTAGTCAATATTGCGAAAAATTGATTTCGGGCGTTATTTTTGGTCAAAACATCTTTTAGCATTTCTGTTAATTCGACATTTTGGTATTCTTTGAATTCGTGATAATCCGCAAAACTAACGTCAGCATATGTCACTTTGAAGTCATTCGGCAGTTTCACAGCTGGACCACTAACATCTATTTTGTAACCGACACCGTCCAATATTACCAATTCACCATCAACGCCATCACCCGTTCCAATGCCAATATTGCCGTGTTTTAACAATTCTGATAGCGGTAAAGTGCCTTCCAATAAGCCTTCAACCAGCATTTGCATAGTACCGTGTTGAAATAATGTGTTTTTTGTCATATTTTTGTCCCATTAATTTATATAATTAGTTGGAATTTTAAAAATTCCAACTAATCCAGAATTTTTAAATTGTATAGTTCCTTTTTCACACCACGGGTATCTCCATGCGTGTAAAATTTAACACCATACAATCTAATGTCGCTGTTTTCACCAATAATATTAATATTTTTTGGACGGATACTTTCTAACAATCTTTCCTTCCATTCATCTTTTTCTAGTAACTGTTCCCCTTTAGGTTCGATATAAACTTGATAAATAATATTGCCATTATCTAAAACTAGAATAAAGTCAGGCATATAACCCTCATAATGTTTAATATCTTCATTTTTAAACTCGTGCAAACTCCAATTAGCAATAGTTTCCTCATTTCGAATTAAATAAACATTGTCATATTTTTCCTTAAAATCTTTAATCAAACTACCTATCATATTAATCAAAGAAGATTCTAGCTGATCTGTAATTGCATAATCATAAGGGAACCATTTATTATCCTTCATATTTTTCGGACAGATAAGTTCGTTAATAAACTTCTTATTAGACGCTTGTGGTACTAGCTTGCTATAATCTTTAACCACATCCTTTACAGCAATAGGTATAAACTCCTTTGTTCCTCGTTCTTTACGATAATTTTTGATAATTTTTTCTTGGATTTTATGTAAAGCAATATCTAAAACTGATAGTTTTTCTGTTGCAGAGAGGGACACATCATAAAAATCAGGTACACGAGCCATGACATTTAATTGCCCTAGCCAATTGGATGATTTGATAAACTCATCTACTGATTTTAGCATTGGCAAATACTTTCTCATTTTATCAAAACGATAGAATTTGTTTCTCGCTATGGCTTTCTTAATCAGTCGATAGTCATTCTTATCAGAAAAATCAACCACTTTATCATACCTAGTATTTGATTCTCGGACGTAAGAATACTCACCACGCAGTTCATTCTCTGTAGTACTCATATTGTAGTCAATAACCATGTTGAAGTTATCAATCCCATAATCACCAATATCTTTATATTCAGAATCAGGCACTGCTTCTGTTTTGTTATAAAACAGATTCCCATGTTTATAAAATTCGTCTCCCTTGAATGATGATTTCACCTTAGCACTAAAAGTCTGATAATTACTGTCTTGATTAACAATTAAATCCATATTATCAAATGATTTGTTCAAATTATCAATATATTTTGAATTATTAATCGTATGGTAATATAGCGTTTCAAGTAATTTCTTTTCTTGAGATGATGTCTGATCGAATCTTCTTGTATATGACCTTTTGCCTTCATAGCTAAATGGATAGTACCTTGCACCTCGTCCTATTAATTGTGCTTCAGAATTGGTCTGTTTAAGTGAATTGGATTCTTTTTCCTCTGATACTCGTACAATATCAAAAAGATTAAGAACATCCCATCCCTCTGTCAGTTTCGCAACTGCAAAAATAATTCTAAATGGATTGTTGATGTCTTCCAGAGTATTCAAGTTTTTAAAATCAGTGTTATTAGTTAGGATTCCTTTAGTACCAGCTTCGTTAACGTTAATAGTAGTATTAGGATTAAAATCTCTCTTAAGCTCTGATACTGCTTTATCAATATCTTTAGATAGCCAATAATCATAAGTCATCGATAAAGCGTTACTTTGTGCATTTAGCTTTTGATTAGTCACTAGAAAATCATGGAGTGATTTAGTAGACAGATTTTTCATCCTTGCTAAGAATTCATGTTTAACAGCCTTAGACGTCTTGATACGATTAGATTTAACTAACAGGATCGGTTTAAAGTTTGGAATATTTAGCTTCTCTGCTATTCTTTTACGATATTGACTTAACAATACTGCATTAAATAATTTTTGCATATTGTCATTATTGGCCTGCAATCTAAAAACGTTTTTAGAATAACCTTCATCCATAAACTGACTAAGATCATATTTGTAAATAATCTTGTCTTTGTACTTTTCGTAAACTTCCTTTTTGTCAACATCAATTGTAGCTGTGAATTCTAATTGGCGGTTATGTTTATTAGAATCCCTAATTCTATCTAGCAAATTTTCCCAAGAATTTTCTTCACGTTGCTTTTTCTTAGTATCCACATTAAAGTGGTGTGCTTCATCTGCTAAGATGATGATCTTATGCTTCTTTAAAGCGTCAAAGGTTAAAGCATTTTCTTGAGGATCATTTAATTCATTAGATAATGATTGAACCGTAGCAAGCTTGATATAAATGGTATTAGCTTCTTGATTGATTGGAAAAGATTCTACCGCCTTTAGATCAATTCTTTCACCATCAATATTTATTGGAGCTGAAAATAGATACTTAGATGAATTAGTACTCAAGAAATTATCTTTTGTCTTGTCAACTATAGCAGTTGTATTAGAAACAAAAAGAAAATTAGTGTAGTTAAATTCTTTATAATAATAAAGAATAATAGCAGCCATTATATCTGTCTTTCCAGACCCAGTGGCCATATTAAACATCAATTGATTATATTTTTCATCTGCATCTTTTTGTCTTTGTGACCAATCTAAAGAAAATAATGCAGTCTGTTGATATGGTCTCAGAGTATGTTTTAAATTTTCATCTATGTAATAAAAATCAGGAAGCTTAGTAAAATAACTACTAATAGCTTTTTTAGCTTTTTCAAGAGTGCTAAAAGGCTTTATATTCACTACTTTTTTCATTATTCTTCACCTACTTCATTTGAAGAATAAAAGCTTTTATTAAATTTATAATCTGAATCAGATATCAAATCTTTAACATTTGCATCATCAATATCAAAATAATTATAGTACAATTGGTTCTTATCAATAATTTTAATAAGTTCCTTTTTACGGTCTGAAAAAGACGGTAGTTCACCAGCTTTGAGGGATGTTTCAAATTTATCTAGATCTACTCTAAAATCAATATCACCATTTTGTTTCATACGAGCATAAACAGACATTAGATCATCTATATCTTTTGCATTTTGAATGTCTTTTAAATAGCCTTGATTTTTCTCCATAAGTTCAGCATAAATGAATGAACCTCCACCTTGCCAATTGACATCTTTAGAAATTCCGCCTTGTTCGCCACCTATAACTTTTTGAAGTCGCGGTACTGAAACAGTTTTGATATAGTCCATTTGTTCAATCCCAATGAAGCGACGATTCATCTTCATAGCAACTGCTTGAGTTGTTGCTGACCCCATGAAAAAGTCTAAGACTATATCATTTTCGAAAGAACCTAAATTTATTAAAAATTGTATTAATTTTTCGGGCTTTGGAGTACCAAATACCTTTGATCCAAATAGTTTAGTTATTTCCGAAGAAGCATGGGTATTCATTATTCCCTCTATTATATTCTTCCATGGCGCCTCTCTTTTTATTTTTTCTCCCTTATTATTAACATATAAATATACTTTATATTTCAGTTTGTATTCATCATTATGTTTAACAAATTCACAGAAGCCGTTATCTAATCCCCATTCAACTTTTTCTTTACTCCATTTCCAAATCCATCCATCATTTACAAATTTACTTCTACCATGTGGATACAAAGTTTTTCCATCAGGAGTAATTACACCGTAATTTAAAGAATCACTATACTGCAAACCGCCTCTATCCAACGTATCATAATAAAACGGTCCTCGTTCTTTAACATATTCGTCGTGATACCTATATCTTTTTTTATCATAAGAACCTGGATTTTTAGAGAATGTTACCTGATCTTTGTTTTTAGCATAAACAAGTATATATTCTGTAATTATCGCAACACTTGTCGTATCTGAAGAACCTGTTTTCTTTTTCCAAATTATATTACCAATAAACTGTTCACGACCAAATATATCATCCATTAATACCTTTAAATAAGGCATTTCGTTGTCATCAGTTTGAATAAAAATAGCACCATCTTGTCGTAGTATATCATATGAAATTTCCATTCTATTTTTCATAAATGTTAACCATGCTGAATGATTAAAATGATCATTATATGCAAAACTGTCATTTCCTGTGTTATAGGGCGGATCTAAGTAAATTAATTTAATTTTGTTAGCATAGCGTTTTTTCAAACTATAAAGTGCTATTAAGTTATTTCCCTTAATAACCAAGTTATCATTATCTGAAATAGAATCTACTCGATCCTTTCCTTTTCGATCATATTTGATAGCATTAACAAAGATTTTAGGTTCTAACAGTTCATCAATTTCCGATTTAGCTAAGGTTTCATTCAAGAATGGTTCATTAGCATCTACCGAATGTTCAATATCTTCCTTAGTCATTCCCGCTTTTAAAATACAATCCTTGTAAGGAAAATCTAAGACGACGTCAGAAGAATCATCAATATATCTTCCACCTACTGTTAAACCTATTTTATTATTGTATTTAGTAAAACTATCTTCCCAGTATTCCTTGTAGCGAAGCATATCTATAAATTTATTAACTTCAAAAATCTCTACATCAGCAATCTTGGAAGTATATGATTTATGTAATAAGTCATCATTTAAAATTGCAGCCATTAGATCTTTATCATAATTATCAAGATCTTCAATTACCGCATTTCTCTTTAAAGCTCCACTTTTAGTAAAGTATTTCTTGCCAAATAGCTCCAATACCTTTCTTATATGATCAATTGCCTTTGATTCTACAGTCATTATTTATTACTCCACTTTTGATATCTTAACAATAACTATATTATATCTTATTAAATGCAATACAAAACCCCTAGTTTCAATTAACTAGAGGTTCTCTTTTGATACACATTAGTATATATTTCATTTCTTCAAATCAAATACCTTGTATACCAGTATTACTATTATTATGATTTGCAAACATCTTTTTACTTTTTTGCGTAAAAACTCTTCTTTTTTGATAACTAGTGAGTTGATTCCATTTCTTTTAAACTTTTTCACTCAATAATACTTTTTTTTATTCCCACTCAATCGTTGACGGTGGCTTACTGGTGACATCGTAGACTACGCGGTTAATGTTTGGCACTTCATCAACAATACGCGTTGAAATCTTTTGCAAAACATCCCATGGCAAGCGAGCAAAATCAGCGGTCATCCCATCAATTGATGTAACGGCACGAATACCAATGGTATAGTCGTAAGTACGACCGTCACCCATCACACCAACAGACTTGATACCGGGTAAGACGGTAAAGTATTGCCACACTTTTTCCTGTAAACCGGCTTTTTTAATTTCATCCCGCAAAATTGCATCACTGTCACGCACCAGTTTGAGTTTGTCCTCGGTTACTTCGCCAATAACGCGAATACCAAGACCAGGTCCCGGGAATGGCTGCCGCCAAACTAAATCATGCGGAATGCCTAATTTTTCACCCAGTTCACGCACTTCATCCTTAAATAACTTACGCAAAGGTTCAATTAATTTAAAATGCAGATCTTTAGGTAAACCACCAACGTTATGGTGCGACTTGATTGTCTGGGCAGTATTTGTGCCACTCTCAATCACGTCGGTGTACAGGGTGCCTTGGGCTAAAAAGCCCACATCCTTAATTTTCTTTGCTTCGTCCGCAAACACCTCAATAAACTCTTTGCCAATGATTTTCCGCTTTTGCTCGGGATCGGTGACACCTTTGAGTTTATTTAAAAAGCGCTCTTGAGCGTTTACTCGAATAATGTTAACGCCTAAATCCCGGTTCAAGGCTGCCATTACTTCATCGCCTTCGTTTTTACGCAACATACCATGATCCACAAAAATGGCTGTCAGCTGATTGCCAATTGCTTTGTGTAAAAGTGTAGCGGTGACGCTGGAATCTACCCCGCCAGATAAACCCAGAATTACTTTTTTATTACCTACAGTTTTTCTAATCTCAGCAATTTGCAGGTCAATAAAATCGGACATTGACCAATCAGCTTTAGCGCCGCAAACTTTAAAGGCAAAATTACGCAAAATATCAAGACCATACTGCGTATTGCGCACTTCCGCATGGAACTGAATACCATACATTTTAGCTTGATCGTTAGCAATAGCGGCAATCGGGCAATTCTTACTTGAAGCGACCGTTTCAAAGCCAGCAGGAGCCCCAGTGACCAAATCACCGTGACTCATCCAGACATATTCATCTTTGGGCAAACCGGCAAATAAAACGGAGTTAGTATCTTCAACTTCGATGTCGGCACGACCGTATTCAGAATTAGCAGCTTTTTCGACCTTGCCGTTTAAATAAGAAGCCATTAGTTGCATCCCGTAACAAATGCCCAGAATGGGTATGCCCAACTTAAAAATTTCAGGGTCAACTTTCAAAGCATTTTGGTCATAAATACTGTTAGGACCTCCCGAAAAAATAATGCCCTTGGGGTTAATCTTTCTTATTTGGTCCATACTAATATCATGCGGCAACAACTCGGAATAAACCCCAAAATCCCGCAGCCTGCGTGTGATTAGTTGATTATATTGACTACCAAAATCCAGCACAATAATTTCATCAAAGTCACTAATATTCTTTTTCACCGACATCCAAGCTCCTTTACTAACTATCTTCAATACCATATCAACTTTACTAAGAAATAGGTCACTGGTCAACAATTTTTTAGCGTCATACTAATAATTCACGAATATTTTTAAAAATAATTATCTAAATAATTCGCGATTTCATTCTAAAATTGGTCTTGCACATATTATGCGACTCTGTTACAATGCTTGCAACAGGAAAATAAATATCTATATATTGCCGTAATGAGGTCGGCAGTTTCTACTCAGAACCGTAAATTCTGAACTATGGATAATTTGGCATTTTATGTGGCTATTTGCTACTTTAAAGGGCTTTTTTACCATAGTTTTGGTAGAAAAAGCCCTTTTTGTCTTGAAGGAGGAAAAAGTGAAATTATTAGAAGACCGGATTCGCAGTGACGGAGACGTTTTACCAGGTAATGTTTTAAAAATTAACTCGTTTTTAAATCATCAGGTAGATCCCGAACTAATGAAGAAAGTCGGAGAAGAATTTAGTCAACTATTTAAGGACAGTGGCATCACAAAGGTGTTAACCTGTGAAGCTTCGGGAATTGCTCCCGGAGTAATGACAGCCTACGAATTACATGTGCCAATGGTCTTTGCCCGTAAGAAAAAGCCCGCTACACTTAATGATGCGGTATATTGGGCAGATGTTTATTCTTATACTAAAAAAGTCACCAACCAGATTTGTGTTGAACAAAAATTTTTGGATCAAGATGATTGCCTGCTAATTATCGATGATTTTCTAGCAAATGGAGAAGCTGTTAAAGGCATGATTAATATTGCTAACCAAGCTGGTGCTCAGATTGCCGGTGTCGGTATCGTAGTTGCTAAAACATTTCAAGGCGGCAGTGAATGGCTTAAAAATCACGGCTATCGCCTTGAAGCATTAGCAGAAATCGCTAGTTTAGCTAACAATCAAGTACATTTTGTGGGGGAAAAATAATGGCAGAAAAAGAAGTTAGCCAGCAAAAAGCAGCGGTTTTAGGTTTACAGCACTTATTAGCAATGTATTCCGGGGCAGTCGCTGTACCCCTTCTAATTGGTAATGCACTAAAATTTTCTCCTGCACAAATGACCTATCTAGTTTCAATTGACATTTTCATGTGCGGCCTTGCGACACTTTTGCAATTAATGCGCAATAAGTACTTTGGTATTGGCTTCCCAGTCATTTTGGGCTGCGCCATTCAAGCAGTTGCCCCCTTGCAAATGATTGGGCAGAAATTCTCAATTAACGACATGTATGGTGCCATTATAGTTGCCGGCATTTTTGTCGTTTTAATCTCAGGCGTTTTTGCTAAAATTAAAAAATTCTTTCCCCCTGTCGTAACAGGGACTTTAATCACCACTATTGGTTTAACACTTGTTCCAGTGGCAATTCAAAATATGGGTGGTGGCAATTCTGCTGCTAAAAGTTTTGGCAGTGGTCAAAATCTCTTTCTGGCTTTTTGCACGATGTTTATCATCTTGGCATTAGAAATTTGGACTAAAGGATTCATCAGATCAATTTCAGTTTTAATCGGTCTTGTTGCCGGAACTGTCATTGCCGCTTGCATGGGTCTCGTTTCCTTCACTCCTGTCATGGAAGCATCTTGGTTTCACTTACCTCAACTCTTTTACTTTGGCGTACCAAAATTTGAATGGTCTTCCAGCCTGACAATGATCATTATTGCTTTAGTGTCAATGGTTGAGTCTACCGGAGTATTCTTTGCAATTGGTGATCTTTTGCACCATGACGTGACCGAAGAAGACTTGAAAAAAGGCTACCGTGCAGAAGGTATCGCTCAGATTTTTGGCGGTTTGTTTAATGCTTTTCCTTATACCACTTTTTCGCAAAATGTCGGTCTTTTGCAATTATCCGGTATTAAAACCAAGCGTCCGATTTATTGGGCAGGCGGCTTACTCATGGCTATGGGATTGTTGCCTAAAATTGGCGCCATGGTAACAATCATTCCTACCCCAGTTTTAGGTGGTGCCATGCTGGTCATGTTTACCATGATTGCTGTTCAAGGTATCAAAACACTGGCCAAAGTTGATCTCAGTGATAACAATAATGTGCTAATTATTGCCATCTCAATTGGACTCGGACTCGGCGTTACTATTTATCCCCAATTTTTCAAAAATCTGCCGGCTACTGTCCAATTATTTCTAAGTAATGGGATCGTAATTACCAGCTTGTCAGCTACTATCCTGAATTTCTTACTTAAAGGGGGTGATAGAAAGGCAAAACAAAAAACTCAAACTGCAAATATCATGTAAATAAAATTGTTTTTACCCTTGAGACAATTTTGTTTGCGCCAAAAAAGTATCTTCAAAATAAGGAAGATACTTTTTTAATTTGTAAATATTAAAGCACTCATGCTAGCGCTATTTTTCTTTCTGACGCCTAAAAATGAAAAACAAGTTGCCAGCATTTGTTCACCAATTTCCTTAAATGGTTTGTCCACAATTTTTTCAGTATACTTCATAATACCAATTGCTGTAATAAAAATGAGAAAGGATTGCGTCAAAGGAGTAACTGCTACTTCTTCACCACATTTTCTATATCCACTTATAAAAAAAGCAATTAATTTTTGATTTAACCTAAAGTCTTGATAGAAAAGCTTAATAAAATCCTGATAATTGACTCCCATACGAGCTCGCTCAAAATCAATTAAACTCAAATGTCCTCCAACAATTTTATAATTACGCAAGCCTACATCCCCATGTAAAACAGTAGTTGCATGAGCTGTTAGGTCTTCTTCAATATCCGCTTTTCGCGTTGTAAATAAAGCTAACACTTGCAGCAGTCTACTTTTTAATTCCTCATTCTGCAAACTACTAATGTCAAATTTCGCTTTCTCGAAAAGTTGGTTATTTAGGTATATGCCAGAAAAAAGTTTCACTTTTTGATGAAACTGTGACAATTCTATTCCCATGTCAAATGCCATATCTGGAGTGATTCCTTCTTTAATATCAATTGGCGCCAAATCTTTCATGACCAAAACAAATTGTTGCGTCTGCTTGACAACAAAAGAGTCTAATACCCGAGTATTTAGTTGCTCGTTAACAGCTTTTTCAGTTAAAAATTTTCCTGCTTGTGCAAAGACTTTGACAAAAATTTTTTGCTTAAACTTTGCACTATCACCAACAAAAGTGCTGTTTTGTGACTCGTGTGTGATCTTTGTTAAGTCAGCTTGCAATTTTTCTTGTAAAATTTTTTCTATAGTCATCAGCTTATTTCTCTCATTTCACCACTGTGGACAATGCCACAGCGATATAGCACAAAAATAATTTACCGGTTTTTGCCAATCAAGGTAGCAGTATGAAAACGCACCATAAATAATATTCTTCTTTGTATTAATCATTTTTTTCGCCTTCATATTAAAAATAATTCGTCAACCGTTACCTCTAATATCTTAGCCAGGCGAAAAGCAAGTCCTAAAGATGGGTCATACTTATCATTTTCAATGGCGTTGATTGTTTGCCGAGTAACATGAGCAGCTGCGGCTAACTGAGCCTGTGAGTACTTCTGCTTTTTATGTAATTGAGCAATTCTATTTTTCACTAGTTCACTCTCCTGTCAAACATATCGGACATTTTTAGTAAAACATCTTTTACATTTTGAGTAAACATCAAAATTATATTTTAGTTAAAATCTTTAATTCGAAAAAGTAATAATAATTTAGGCTTAAGTTTACTTATTTTTTTGCAAACAACCCGTTTTTTTTAATACAATATAGATTAAGTAATTTTGAAAGGACAGATAAGATGAAAAAAGCAGAATGTACAACTATTCTTGTCGGTAAAAATGCCACTATTGACGGCTCAGCCATGATTGCCAGAAGTGAAGACGGTGGCCGTGAAATAATTCCTGAAGGTTTTGAACTTATTACACCGGAAAAGCAACCTAAGCATTATGAAAGTGTCATTAGTCACCAAAAGATTGATGATGAAGATTTAGCAGAAAAGCCTTTACGTTATACTAGTGCACCTGATGTTTCTGGCGAAAGCGGCATCTGGGCTGCAGCCGGAATTAATTCAGAAAACGTGGCAATGACTGCTACTGAAACTATTACCACTAACGCACGTATTCAAGGGATTGATCCACTGGTTACTGAGGGTGGACTTGGTGAAGAAGACTTTGTTACTTTAACATTGCCTTATATTCACAGCGCGCTTGATGGCGTTAAGCGCATCGGCTATTTACTGGAAAAATATGGTACTTACGAAATGAACGGTATGGCTTTTGCCGACCACGATGAAGTTTGGTATCTAGAAACTATTGGTGGTCACCACTGGATTGCACGTCGTATTCCTGATGATGCCTACGTTGTTGCTCCTAACCGTTTAAACATTGATGAATTCTACTTTGATAAAGATGGTTTTTTAGCTGATGATACCTTAGAAGATTTAATCGCTGAATATCACCTCAACCCTGACCGTGAAGGTTACAACATGCGTCATATCTTTGGTAGTTCAACTATTAAGGATGCCCACTACAACAATCCTCGTGCCTGGTTTGTTCACAATTACTTTGATCCAGAATTCGGCGGCAAGCCAACTGATCAGGATCAACCTTTTATTTGCTACGCAAACCGCAAGATTAGTATTGAGGATATTTGTTTTGTTGAAAGTTCACACTATCAAGATACCCCATTTGATCCATACGGTGATCAGGGTACGCCTGAGCAAAAGAAAACCTACCGTCCAATTGCACTAAACCGTAACTTCGAAACCCATATTTTGCAAGTTAGAAATGATGTTCCAGAAGAGATTGCCGGTGTGCAATGGCTTTGTTTTGGTCCAAATACCTTTAACAGCTTCGTCCCATTCTACACGAATGTCAACGACACGCCAGCCAGCTTCCAAACTGGTCCTAAATTTGATTTGAATAAAATTTTCTGGTTGAACAAATTAACAGCACAATTAGGTGACACTAACTTTAAGGTCTACGGTGAACTAGAAAATGACTTTGAGCAAAAATCATTGGCCCAATGTCACTTCATTCAACATGAAACTGATAAAAAAGTTGCAGGTCTGTCAGGTAAAGAAGCTGAAGATTTATTAACTGCAGCCAACCAAAAGATGGCTGATCAAGTTTACGACAACACCATTGAACTGCTGGGTAACATGGTAAATGAAGGCCATAATCTAGCAATACTTAAGTTTGACTTGTTAGACTAATTTAATAATCAAGCTCTAAAGAAAAGTTAAAAAAGGCTCAATTACGTTAACTAACGTAGTTGAGCCTTTTATATTGCCTATTTAGCAAAAAGTACAAATTTTAATGGAATCTGTCGTTACCTAATTCTTATTTGATAAACATCAGGATCCACGAATTCTTCACTACACTGAACCATCTTGCCATCCTGATTTTTAAGTACATTGTCAATATTCAATAATGAGCAGCCAAAAGGCTTAGCAAGCAAATCAGATAATTCTTTATCAGCTTCAGTTGCACTGACTAATGTTTCTTGAGGACTTATTTTTTTAATAAGTGGATTCTTTTTTAATGCTTCATATAAAGATACTTCAATGTCACTTTTTTGCAAAAATTCATAGAATGGAGCCAAAATATAACTATCATCAACAATTACTGGTTGTTCATCAAGAAATAGAACCCTTTTAATGTTTAAACAAGTTGACGAATTTAAGCGAAAAATATTTTGAATTCTGCGTGACGGAATAATTTGGGCAAAATTGATTATCTTGGATGAAGGTAAAAAGCCGTTCTTTTTAGCCGTATAAGAGAAACCTTCTACAGAATTAATCCGCAGAAGCTTTTTTACTTTTCCAGGTTTCCTGACATAGCTGCCATTACCTTGAATTTTTTCGATTAGTCCTTCAGTAGCCAACTGTTTTATTGCCTTTCTTAAAGTTACGCGACTAACCCCAAATTCATCTTGTAATTCACTTTCGGTAGGAAGCTTGGAATCGACCGGATATTCACCATCCTGTATTTTTTGCTTTAGTTTTAACATTACTTGATAATACAAAGTATTTTTTGCTTTCATTCTTTTGAAAACCAACTTCACTTCAATTAAAATTACTTAACGCTATTTGCTTTAGTTATTAAAACATCTTTTATATCCGGATAATTCCTGACATTAAGATCCTTACCCTGACCAGTATAAAGTAGATAAGCAAATAATTGCAACGGTATACAATATTCTAACGGGCAGAAATCTGCATCATTTAAAAATGATCCTTTTAATACGTGGTTAGAGGATATTCCTTCTTGTGAACCAATAGAATATGCATGATCAGTTTGTTCATTCAAGGCCTTGAAAAGCTTATTAGCTCTTTCATAGCCATAATTTACTGGTGCAACAATAATAGTATATGTTTCTTCATGCATTGAAGCAATAGGGCCATGTAAAAATTCTTCTACTTCGAAAGGTTGGAAATAATCTCTAACGGTTTCTAGAGATTTTAATGCACCTTCCATGATGGTGCCTTTATTATTACCATAACCCAATAAGTATCCGTGATGGCAGTTTTTCAAATCAGCTGAGTTTTCTTCAAACCAATTCTTACTTTCTTTGATGATTTCATTTAAGTTATTGACCGTTTTTTCCAGACGATCAATATATTCGTCATATTCTTTAGCGGTCAATTGGCCCGACTTTTTAGCCGCTTCCAGTGCAATTAAATAAAAAGTAAGAATTGATGCACTATAACCTTTTGTTTTAGGGCCAACGTGCTCAAAGCCGCAGGCCAAAACAATCTTGTTTTGCGCTACTTGTGAACAAGAATTATCCCGATCTTCAGTAATCACAAAATTATCACAATTCAGGCTGTTTGCTCTCTTTAAAGCTGCAATTGTGTTAGTGCTCTCTCCTTCTTGGGTAATAGCTATGACTAGATCAGCACTTGTTGCCAATTGTTCATAATGAGCAAAATTATATGAATTTACCGGAATTATGTGCTTTTTCAAGATTTTTTCCATAAAAGGTTGTGCTGTAATACAAGAATTGAAAGATGTACCTGAGCCAACCAAATAAATGTTGTGGTATTTATTCGTATTATCTGCAAAAGTTTGTGCAAAATTGTTGTACAATTGCCCTCTATTGGCAATCATTTTTTTAAGTGTATCTTCTGTTTCATCAATATAATCAATCATTGACCAAGTTTTCATTATTAATTATCCCTTTCTCACTTTAATAGCATTTTTTACTTAAAAATCCCGAAATATTTGAAAATTATTCCGAAAGCGAAGCAGCCAATCATAATCCAAGAAGTTTTAACGTGCTTCTTTTGCAGTAACCAGTATATGAAGAATGTAACTGCTAATGGCAACAAATCTGGACATATTTGATCAACAATATTTTGTAGATTCAAAACTGTTTTACCCGACTTAAAGACATAAGCAAACTTGATATTAACCATTGAAGCTATCATGCCGCCAATTACTGTCAGACCCATGACAGAAGCAGCATTAGTCGCCTTTTGGAAACCACTGCCGCTAGATAGAGAATCAATTGCTTTAGTTCCTAGATCATAACCAAGAAACAGCCCATAATATCTGGTCAAGAAATGAGGAATATTGTATAAAATCAAAAATAAGATTGGTCCTAGGATATTTCCCTTTAAAGCTAAAGTAGTACCGACACCTGCTGCAATAACTCTGAATGTTCCCCAGAAAAATGTGTCTCCAATTCCTGCCATTGGCCCCATCAAGGCAACTTTAATATTGTTAATAGTTGAAATGAAAAAGTTGGAATTAGTAGCTGCTTCTTCCTCCATTGAAGCTGTAATTCCTAGTATAAAAGGCGACATAGCATAAGTGGTATTGTACACTTCAGATTCTCGGGTCAAAGCTTTACTCAAGTCCTTTTTATCAGGATAGAGCTTTTTTAACACAGGAATAATTGAATAGGCGAATCCAGGAGCCTGCATCCGGTCCATACTATAACAAGCTGGTAACAAGAAAGCGCGCCAAAATACTGACATTAAATCTTTTCTGGTTAACTTTTTTCCTTTAAACATTTCTTCTTTAGATTTCATTGTCTTCTGTCTTCCCTTCGACTCCACTGCTGTTAGATAATAATATTAATGCTGCAATTACTGCACCAACCATTGCAACTCCAATGTTAGTAAGCTTAAAGAATGCTACCAAGATGAAGCCTAAAAATAGGTATGGCGCAAATTTTTTGGTAAATGTCAGTTGCATAAGCAATGCAAAACCTAATGCCGGTAAAATACCTGCTGCTAAGGCAAATCCGCCTGTAAGCCAATCTGGAATAAATTTCACCAAAGATTTGAATACCGGTGCGCCTAAAAGCATAGCTACCAAAGCGATCAAGAATGGGAAAATGAAATAATTAAATAAACCCAGCCATTGATTTCTTTCCATCGTCTTAGTATCGCCTCTGCCAGCAGCTTCTAATGACTTTTGGCTTAAAATCTGATTTAAAGGCACATAAGTGATGTATTTTGTTGCCATTGCGAATGCAGCAATCGGCATTACCAGAGCAAGTGCAAGTTTAGGGTCAGTATGCGATTGCAATACTAGCGCAGTACTGAGTGCACCACCCAAAATAACATCAGGTGGTGCGGCATTGGCTCCAATTCCTACAACACCCATCGAAAGAAGTTCAATTTGAGCTCCTAAAATCAAGCCTGTTTTAACATCTCCATAAACTAACCCCACCAGCGTACAAATTACAAGTGGCCTTTCCATCATGGTCATACCGAAAAGTCTTTCATCAATATGACCAATACCTGCAATTAACGCAACCAAGAATGACTGAATCATAGTCTACCCTCTTTCTTTTCAAACATAATCACTGTTTATCAGTAATACTTTTAAAAGTATTTGACAGATCTTCAAATTTATGGTTAGGCGTCGGTTGCATACCGACTTTTATTCCTTTAGCCATAATTCTCTTAAATGAATCGATATCCTCCAACGTTAAATTCAAATTGTCACGGATCATTGGAGCATTTTTTCTAATTCCACCAATAGTTATCTTTTCAACCCCACTCACATGCTCACAAATTTTTTCAGCATCAAAAGGATTATTAGTTAGAACCATGACGCGATAAGAACTATTTTGTGGATTATTTAAAAATTCAATAGCTCCATCAATTGTCCTAAAACCTATTTTGGTACTCGTTGGTACAGCCAACTTCATAGTACTTCGACGAATTTTATCGTTAAAAACGGCATCATTCGCTACTAAAACTACATTTGCTTGTACTCTTGGAATCCAAGTCATGACAACTTGACCATGTACAAGACGATCATCCATATGCATTGCTACAATCAAAACAATATCCTCCTGTCTATAAATAATACCTTTTAAAACATATTATACATATTTTAAATATTTTTACAATATTTTATTAATAACTATTTAATTTTAAGTCATAAAAACCCGCTAGATTTAACAGATTTAAGCTAGCAGGTTCTGATAAAATATTTTTTTATTTGGTTGATGTTTACTTCATTAAAAATATAACAGAAGAAAATTTACAGGTCTATTTAGTTATTTTTGTGCCATGTCCAAATGATCCCTTTTGCCTAATCGTTTTAGCAGCAGCTAGAGCAGCTTTAGTTAGGCTCTCATTTATATCTGCTCCTGAGAGATTTTTTAAGCTTTTAGCTTTAGTGAGCAAATAGACCACGAGATTGGCAAAAAATGTATCTCCTGCACCCATAGTATCAATGGGCTCAGGATCATATTGAACTTGGCCAACATACTTTTTTCTTTGATTGCAGTCAAACAGCAAAGGAGGCTTACCGCCATTTGTAAATAAGACCAAAGCAGTATTAAGTCTCATGCACTGCGTTAATATTCTTTCCATATCTTCAGTTTTTGCTTCTGATAAAGAAAATTGTGCAATATCAACATTTTTGGCTACCTGATTTAAATACTCAACAGTATGATATTTAGCCATTTCAGAAAAATCGTAAGCAATTATATTTCCTCGTTGGTGAAGCTTAGCAATAACATTTTCAGAATTTGCATGGCACGCACTATATACCACCAGCGCCGAATCCAACATTTTCATTAAACCAGGTTCATCTAGTGATGGTAACTGCCTCGTACCTCTGATACTGTCAATAAATTGACGATCCCCATCCACAATGTTTACAAAAGTCTTTTCGGTTTGAGCATTAATTCGGTTGCAAAATGAGGTATTTACATTTTCATCTTTTAAACTATTTAATATTAATTCCCCATCATCATCTTTTGCTAGACTACCAACATAGTATGAATCAACAAGTTGTTTTGGCGCAAAAACAGAAAAGTTAACTGCATTGCCCCCAGGATATTTTACATTTTGGTTTTGATAGTAATCTACTACATTATCTCCTAAACCAACAACGTATTTTTTTGACATCTTAAACAGCTCACTATCTAATAATCTACTACTCGATAATAGCGACGCTTAGTTAGAGGATGATTTCTAATATCTTCCAAATGCAAGCTCACTCTGCGTAAAGCGGCCCACATTACTGATGGCTCAACTATTGATCTAAATTTAGCTGAAATATGCGGTAAGTCAAATTCTTTCATATCAAACTTAGTGAATTGGTCTGTGTATTTAGTAGCAAAGTTAGCCACCCGCTCGTCTAGCGGTCTCGTTGCTCCTTCTGATTCAAGCAGTACCACTGGAACATCCTTCTCAACCAATTCAAATGTACCATGGAAAAATTCAGGTGAACTAACTGATTTTGTTCTAAGCCATTGTGATTCTTCTAACACACACATTGAATAACTATAAGTCGTTCCCCACAGGTCACCAGAACCAACCCAAATTTGATAGTCGGCATTTTGATATTTTTCTGCAAATTCTTTTGCCTTACTGTCAACCTCTTGGGCAACAATGTTCATGTCTCCTGGCAATGATTTAAGTTCATCAGCAAAGTGCTCATAGTCATTAAATACATTATTCACTTGCATAATTTTGCCAATCAAGAAATAAAAAGCTAATTCTTGAGGATGGTAGCCAAAAGTATTAACGGCATATGTTGAGTGCTGTGCTAGTGGCGTATTATCTTTGTTAACGATTGAAATAGTTCGTATACCCAATTGTTCCATCTTTTTAGCCAAAGCAACAGTTTCCTTAGTATCACCAGATTTAGAAAGTAGAATAACTATACTATTTTTATTTAGCTTCTTACTTCCTACAGCTAAAAAGTCAGCAGCAGTCAGCAAATAGCTGGGAATTGATGACTTACTTTCCATCCAATAGTTAAATGGCTGCATCACAGCGTTTGAACCACCTGAAGCAGTAAAAAATATATTACTAATTCCTTCTTTTTGCACTTTCAGAGCAATTTGTTCAATGTCAGCCCGTAAGTCATATGCCTTTTTCCCTTCAGTTACAAACTTTTCAGCGTCAAACTTTAACATTACAGTTTTCCTTTCTTCTATGCCTTTAAAATTCCTAAATAAGCCATTAAAATGCCGAATACAAAAATTCCGACCAGTATAGTAATTGTTGATACCTTTTTCTTTAATAGCCAATAGATAAACAGCACACACGCAAGAGGCAACATATTCGGTAAAATACCGTTAATCATGGCGTTCCATGTTTGGGCATCATTTCCTTGACCCAGTTTACCTGCAACGGTGATTGTCACCATACTTGCCGACATGCCACCAATAACCATTAAGCCAAGAATTGATGCGCCATATGCAAATTTTTCAAGCAAACCAGAAGACTCGGCACTCTTTAGCATCGATGCTCCCAAATCATACCCTTTGACTAAACCAATCCAACGTACTAGTAGCGCGGGGACGTTGTAGACTAACAAAAATAGTATTGGACCTAGTATACTGCCTTTTAATGCAAAAGAAGTCCCTAAGCCAGTGGCTAAAATTCTTAAAGTGCCCCAAAAGAATGAATCTCCGATTCCTGAAAGAGGTCCCATCAAAGCAGCTTTTACATTATTTATTGATTCTGGATCAAAATTATCAGGATTTTTGGCATTTTCTTCTTCCATTGCTGTAGTAATTCCCATTACTAACGTAGAAAGTGGTGGTGAGCAATTGAAAAAAGCCATGTGCCTTTGAAGAGCCTCACTTCGTTGCTTTTTTTCTGGATATAACTTGTCTAGAACCTTATTCATAGCGTAGCTATAGCCCATATTTTGTTGTCTTTCAAAATTCCAAGAAGCTTCTAATGTGAGAGAACGCCAAAATATTCCTTTTAAATCTTTTCTAGTAATAGCTTTTGTAGCAGAATTAGAACTCATTATCATCATCCCCTCCTTGATTATTATTTAACTTATTAGCATCAATTTTATTTTCGAGATGCAATACGATGTACATTAGGCAGAACGCAAAGATAGAAATTCCCAAAATTGGTATTTTTAAATAACTGTACAGTGCAAATCCAAGTACAAAGTAAATTGCCACATTTTTCTTTAAAATCATTTCCAACAATAAGGCAAAACCTAATGCTGGCATTATTCCAGCTGCAACGTTTATACCATTTTGAACAAAATCAGGGATCATATTTAGCAATTTTGTCATTACCGGGCCACCTAAGTAAAAAGCAAGCCCGACAAAAATCGCTCTCGGTATACATTTGACTGTGATAAAACCATACATGTTCATTCTGCTCAGATGTCTACTATCACCTTGTTCAGCATATTTATCACCCTTCTTCAAGAATATAGGTAAAATTACAATCGTTAATAAATTGTCAATAATCAAATACAGTGCAGCAACCGGAAAGGCTAAAGTAATAGCAAAACCAGCTCCCTTGCCTGTTGATATTGCAAAGGCTGTGCCCAAAACTCCTCCAGCAGGAACATCTGGCGGCCTAGAAGCACCAATAGTAATTGCACCCATAAATGCCAGTTCAATAGTTGCACCCATTATGATTCCAGTCTTTAAATCGCCCAGAACTAATCCGGTTAGTGCTCCGGTAACAAGTGGTCTAGACAAGTTACTAGTTCCAGTTAACCAGTCGGCTGGAGCAAGAGCTGTAATTAAGGCTAGCAAAATTGATTGAGTCAATGTATTCATTTTTAAACCTCCTTCTTAGTATTTATAATCGTTTAATCAAATCTATTTTTTTATCTGTTGGTACCATTTGGGCAAATATTTCTATGTTTTTTTGTGCTAATTTTTTGAGATCAGATATATCTTTATCATTTAAAAACACGGAAGAAGTTATTTGGACAGAACCAACTGTTTTACTAGTCCCACCAACATTAAGTTCCTTTATTTGTGGGCAACCTTTTAACAACTGGTAAGCATCAGTAACCGTTTTTAGAACGATGAAAAGGCGATATTTATCAGTAACACCTGAATTTATTTGCTTAACAGAATCAGCAATAGTTTTAACTACTACCTTTACACCCTGCGGTGCCGCCAATTTTAATGCGGTCATTTGCATGTCATTATTAGCAGCTGCATCGTTTGCAACTAAAATACAGTTAGCTCCAACAGCAGAAACCCAGGAAAAAGCAACTTGCCCATGAACAAGCCTATGGTCTACCCTCGTTCCAATAATCATTGTCTCTACTTCCTTTTTTAAAATTCATCTTGTTTAATATCCAAATTAAGTTCATTACAAAATTTAACGCTATCTTTTGCGCTTTTGATTGATCTTTTTATAATTTTATTGATATTATCCTGAGACTTTTGTTCTATTTTTAAAACTAATTCAATAATTAAAGGCAAAGATAAACCAGCAATTAAATAGAGATTGCCCTCTTTATTCAGAAACTTCATCCAATTATTATTAACGCTGCCACCAAAGATATCGGTACATACGATAATAGTTTGCCCACGATTTTGATTTAAGTAATCTACAATCTTCTTTTCAATATCATCATTGCCATCTACATACGCATTGATGTAATCGAGAAATTTTACATCACCAACTATCATCTTGGCCGACTGAACAACGCCTTGTGCCATTGTCCCATGACTCATGCATAAAATTTTCATTTTTACCATCGGCTCCTCACTAGATCTTTATTAATTGACTAACTAAAAACTGAGGTTTTAATCAAATTAATAAGGGATTCTCTTGTAATACCTACGAACAGTCAGAGGATGCTTTCTTTGATCTGAAAGATATGCACTTACTCTTTCCAAAATTGTAGCTAATACGATTGGAGAGATAATCTTTCTCGTTTCATTTGAAATATCCATCTGATAGTCTTTCGTATCAATCACAGTAATGGTATCTGTAACTTCAGGTAAGAAATGACGAACACGATCTACAATTGGTCTTGAAAAATCTTCTCCTTCAAAGACAATGACACTAACTCCCTTTTCAACTAATTCTAATGTTCCATGGAAAAAGTCTGCAGCTTGTACGGGTCTGGTTTTTATCCACTGCATTTCTTCTAAAATACACATACCGTAATAATATGCTTCAGTAAATGAGTCACCTGCACCAGTAATAATGTGATATGGGGTATCTTGAAATTTCTGAGCAAATTCTTTTGCCATAGGTTCTGCCTGTTGTTTTACTTTTAATAGTTCTTCGGGCAATTTAGCAAAATCTTGGAAATAAGAATCATATTTTTCAGTTGTTATTTCACCCTTTTTTAACATAACGCGCAGAACTATCATCAAGCCCTGTAAATAATAACTTTCAGAACTTGTATCATCTAAAACGTCATTATAAACAGTGTAGGTTGCCTCTTTTTCAAGTGGTGTGTTTGGACTGCCAACAAGTGCCAAAGTTTTAACATGTTTCTTATTACAAAAATCGACTAGTTCTAATGTTTCTTTAGTCGTTCCCGATAATGAGGGAATAACAACTAATGATTTGCTTGAAAAAGTTTTATTTGGAGATGCAATGAATTCAGCTGCTAAGACCCGCTGAAATGGGAAAGCACTTCTAGTCCTTGCAAATTCGATGGTAGAGTCAAATAAAATTCCTACACCACCTGAACCGATGAAGAAGATATTATCAATTTCAGGTAGCAATTCATCAATAACACTATTGATATTATCCTTCTGGTTCACTGCCCCTGTTTGAGTCTTCAAAAATCTGTTTTTATCAAAGTTAAACATTTTATTCCTCCTAAAAATTACCTTTGGTTAACTTTTACGAGTAAAGATTAGCATTTATATTACAATGTGTCAATATTTTGTTGACATTATTATTTACCAAAGGTAATATATAATGCGTAAGCGATTACAAATTGAAGGGAGTAAAACATGATTTCACTATTCAGAATTGATGACCGTCTTATCCACGGACAAGTTGCAATGGCTTGGTCTAAGGCAGCTAATGCTGACATAATCATAGCAGTAGACAAGACAGCAGCTAATGATCAATTACAAAAAATGGCTTTACTTTTAGCCAAACCATCGGGGGTCGAAGCTAAAATAATTGATCCTAAAGATTTTAGTAAAACATACCAAGGGGTAAAAGAAAGTAAAGTTATGGTAGTAGTTGGCAACCCAATTGATGCCAGCAAAATAGTCAAAGAATTAAAGGGAAAAGAAAATTTTGATATTAACTTAGGTAATCTAAAAAGTGGTGATAATAAAGAAAAAATTTCCGGATCTATTTATGTAACTCCAGAAGAAAAGTCAGCATTAGAAGAGATAAAAAAAGATGGCTTTAAGATTTACATTCAAGGCACACCAACTTCTAAAAAAGATTTTTATTAATTTAATTCTAAATTAAGTTGAAAGGGATAAATTTAAATGATACTAAAAAATTTACTTATAGCTCTTGTTGCTTATATTTCGCAACTTGATGAAAGATATCTCGGGGCATCAATGATGAATCGCCCTATCATTATTGGGCCTGTGGTAGGTCTTATATTAGGCGATTTACAAAAAGGCATTATCATTGGTGCAGCTTTAGAGGCAATGTTTATTGGTATAGTTACAATTGGTGCAGCTTTACCTCCGGATGTTGGAGTAGCCAGCGCAATCGCAACGGCCTTAGCAATCCAAAGTGGTGCCAGTACTAATGTTGCAGTAACGCTAGCAATGCCGTTTGCCATAGTTGCTCAAGGACTTAACATGCTCGCATTCACACTTAACTCTTACACTATCAAAAAAGGTAGAGACGCAATTAAAAGACATAATTTTAAGAGTATGCAAAGATGGCATTTTTTCCCATTAATTCTCAGAATGCCTTCTGGAATCTTGACTTTCTTAGTACTTCAACTGGGAACAAAAGCTGCTCAATCTTTGATAGCTTTATTACCAACAAAGATAATGACTTCTTTTTCAGTCGCGGCTGGTCTGCTTCCAGCAGTAGGATTTGCAATGTTAATACAAATGATGATGGATAAAAAAGTTGCTCCATACTTCTTTATTGGCTTCATTCTTAGTTCATATTTAAAGATGCCGGTAATTGGGGTCTCAGTACTTGCTTTACTCATTGCACTTTTAATAACTCAAAAAAATAAAGCAGCAAAGAATAATCAACACTAAATAGAGGTGATTTTTATGGCTAAAAAGAAATTAACAGTTAAGGATTTAAATCGGGTATTCTGGCGCTCTTTTGCTTTGCAAGGATCAGAATCTTATACAGACATGCAGGGAATGGGCTATACTTTTTCAATTTTGCCAGCTCTTAAAAAAATTTATGCCGGTAATGATGATAAGCTCTATGAATCTGCATTACGAAATACAGCTCTTTTTAATACGACGCCACACATAGCTACATTTATTATGGGAATGTCATTAGCCTTGGAAGAAGAAAACTCCGTTGACCCAGATTTTAACGTTGAGGCAATTTCCTCCTTAAAAGCGGCACTGATGGGCCCTGTAGCAGGGATCGGAGATACCTTATATTGGGGAACATTTAGAGTAATTGCTGCAGGAATTGGCCTTTCTCTTGCTACTCAAGGTAACATTTTAGGACCGATTCTCTACTTTTTAATTTATACTACTTTACATTTTATTGGTCGCTATGGTGGCATAAGGTTAGGTTATAGCATGGGTGCCAAGGCAATGGAAAAAGCTTACGAAGGAAATTATCTTGAAAAATTTACGTTAGCCGCTTCTATTGTTGGTTTAATGTCCATTGGTTCCATGACCTCTTCATTAGTCAACTTTAAGATTTCTGCAATATTTAAAACTGCTGGTGGCACAATTAATGTTCAGAGCATTCTTAATGATATCTTTCCTGGACTACTGCCTCTTGGCTTGACCTTTTTAATGTATTACCTGTTAAAGAAAAAGGTTAAGGTAATCTGGTTAATCTTAGGAATTTTCGTTCTGGCTATTGCAGGAGTTTATCTAAATATCCTAAAGTAAAGAATTGTTATTAATAAAAAATGTGCAAAACGCATTATTTGCTGTTTTACACATTTTTTCTTTGTTCAACCGAAAATCACTAAATAAATCTTATATATGATAGAATTAATATTTACTATATTAGTTTACCTTTGAAAAAGAGTATTAAAATAGGATAGAGTTAGTTATCTTGCTATGACCTATTATTGAAGTATACACTTAAATATATAAGAAATTTTGCTAAAATTAAATAAAATTAGTTAGTTTTTTAAACTAGCAGTTTTGTCAATAGCTATGCTTGCTATATAATTCTACAAGTTACAAAACTGGAACCAGGTTCCAAAATTTATGCTCACATTGGGTGTGGTTATTAATGATATATAAACAAATTAAAGAAAAGATTTTCAATCAATACATTAAAGTGGCAGACAAAACCGGTTTAATTCCTTCTGAAAGAAGTTTATCAGAAAAATACGAAGTAAGCCGACCAACAATCAGAAAAGCCTTAACTTCATTAGAACAAGATGGTCTGATAACTAAAGACTATGGTCGAGGCTATATAATTAATCAGGCTGTAACTGGCCAAGATAAATATGTAGATCATGAGCTAAGCACATTTATTGGCTTTTTTGAAGATGCAGAGCATCAACAAAAGCCAACTTCTTCGAAAGTTTTACAGCAATCAGTGGAATATGCTGATGAAAATATCGCTAAAAAGCTAAATCTTGAAAAAGGCGATCCTATTTTTGTTCTGTCAAGAATACGTTATATAAAAGAAACACCAATGTGTGTTGCTAGGTCCTATATTCCTCTAAAATTTGATGGCAACTTAATAAATCAGGATTTTAGTAAAAAATCTTTATTTACAGCTTTAAAAGACAATGGACTTAAATTAAATAAGGCCAAGCGCACAATTGAAGTAGTTAGAGAGGAATCGCCCGACTACCTTTATTTAAAGATAGATAAAAGTGAACCAATCTTAAAATTTACCAGCATAGGCTATACCAAAAAAGGTATTCCATTTGAATACGAAGAGTCAAGATATCCTGCGTACAAAGTAAAATTTGAAAGTACTGTATGCTAAAGTTGATTGTCTCAAAAAGCAAAAAATGTTCTTAAGCACAATATGCTAAGAACATTTTTATTAGTTTATTCTCTTAATAATCTTTTTGCCAAAGCAAAATCACCAACAGTGGCAGAACCATTATTACTAATTTCCGGCATAGTGATGTATTGCTCCAATGGTGGTACGTGCACATAATCGTTCAGTAATGTCGCAAAATCACGACGGACTTTATTCAGGAATTTTTCACTGGTTACACCTCCACCGAAAACAATTTTGTCTGGGCGCAAAATTAAGGTAACTTGTAAGGCAGCCTGTGCTACATAGTAGCTCATAATATCCCAAACAGGATCGGAAAGTGGCACATCTTTACCAGATTTGTTAAGACGTGCTTCAAAGGTTGGACCTGAAACTAAGCCTTCCAGGCAATCTTTATGAAAAGGACAAATTCCTGCAAAATCCAAGTCATCTGGATGGCGTTTAACTTTTACGTGACCCATTTCAGGGTGGCCTAAAGAGCCTACCAACTTACCATTAATAATAGCTCCGCCACCTACTCCAGTGCCGATTGTATAGTAAACAAGAGAGTCAACATCTTCATTAGATAGCTGCGACATTACATATTCACCAAAAGCAGAACCATTAACATCAGTAGTAAAGAAAACTGGGACTTTAATTGTTTTAGTCAAAAAACCGACAAAGTCAGTATTACTCCAACCCTTTTTTGGAGTATCAGTAATGAAACCATAATTAGGTGCCGTTTTCCGTATTTCAATTGGTCCAAAAGATGCAATTCCGATTGCATCAACGTCAAACCGCTTAAAGTAATCCACAGTTTTCTGCATAGTTTCTTCAGGCGTTGTAGTCGGAAAAGTTGTTTGATCCTTTACTTGATAGTTCTCATTACCGACCGCACATACAAATTTTGTACCGCCGGCTTCAATTGATCCTAGTAACATTTATATCTCCTTAATTATTTTTTTATTTAGATATTATTTATTATAACCCTCAATCTAGATCCGAAAAAATTTTCTTAAATAAAAGCCTGCCAAATAATATCTTAACTATTTAGCAGGCAAAAACCGAATATTATTACAGCTTCTGGCAGACTTCAAATATTTCTTTATTTGGTCCGTAGAAGTTAAAATACTTAATACCATTTTCCCAGTATGGCAAACTTTGAATTCCATTTTCAACAAACTGTACATTTAATTTTTGAACTTCGGTAAATGCACGATTTATATCGTTGGTATCAAGCGCAATATGATTAATTGCTCCTACTTTTCCTGGAGCTTCTTGAGGAGATTCCCAACTCTCAAGCATTAATGATCCTAACTGGTAAAATCCCACTCGGCTACCTTGATTATTTTCAGTATTAACCAACTTAAAGCCTAAGCTTTGATAAAAATCTCTACTTTCATCAAATTTTTTTGTTGGAATACCTACATGTTGCAAGCCATTAAAAATCATTTTGTTACCTCAAACTATCTGACAGTATCTTGCCATTCAGTGTAATACTTAATATTAGAAACAGCAATTTTGCCTTCATTTACAAAAAAGCTGAATTCTTTTCCTGTTTTATGATACATTCTAGCACTTAGAGCAATATTGTTAATATAGATTATGATGATACTAGCATCAACAATCAACTTAATATCATATGTTTTGCCTTTTTCAAGTGCAATTGGACGCTCTAGACCAACATCAAAATATTGTGGCCACGGATAATTAGGAGTCCTGGAAAATTTAAGTGCATGTTCAGGTTTAGAAACTTTATATTGATAGCCCTCTCTGGTTTCATCGTTAACAAAAGCCTTTATGCCAAATTCTTTAGTATCATCTGTTACTTCGAGCTGTGCTTCAACTAAGAATTGTTCCGGAACTTCATTAATTACAGTATGCTCTTTTTTACCGTTGGCTTCTCCAATTTCAAAAGACGGAATTGTTTCAACTTTTGCAAAATTGTCAATTATTGTTTGCGGCAAGGTTACACCCAGTGTCTTATCTTTTCTTTGAACAATCTGATGAGGAACAAAAGCGCCACCCCAATCCCAATTGCCGAGATCATCATTGTTCTCTTTTGTTGCTACCCAGCCACTCAAATATCGACCTGCTTTTTCATTACCAACTGATCTGGCAGCATAATATGCCTTGCCATCAAAAAACTCATCATTTAATGAGTGCCAGTTGCCAAATAAATCATTACTAATTCTATATTTTGTCCGCTTGTCCTCTGAGTACTCTGAAAATAAAAGATACCAATTTTCTCCTATTTCAAACAAATCTGGCATTTCTATCATATTAAACTCATTAGGTGTCCAAAAATCTCCTTTAAAAGCCCAGTTTTTCATATCTGGAGATTCAAAGTATACTAATCTTCCCGTTGGTTTCTTTTTATCACTTGGAAGTCTTGCACCTAAAACTAAAATGTATGAGTGCCTTTTCTTAGAGTAAACTACAACTGGATCACGCCAATCATTATGATCATAACCCTTTTGTGGTACTAAACTGCTGGCCTGGCCAATTTTATTCCAATGAATTAAATCTTTACTAGTAGCAGACATTAAAATTTCTGAAGTTTTTTTAGCTAACTTTGCCTGACGGTTATGCCCTGTATAAAAAGCTATTTTGTCATCTTTTCCTTTTGTGACACTACCAGCATATATAAATTGATCTGCAGCATCATGAGGACCTTTAGGTAAAACCTCACCATAATCCTTAAAATTCACAAAATCTTTAGTAGTTACGAGTGACCAGCCAAATGGATCAGTTAAAGGTTCAGGGTTGCGTGTGTCTCTTTGGTGGAACAAGTAAAAAGTTTGATCTTCTTCATTAAAGAATGGCATACAATCGCCAAACCAACGATCTTCTGGTTTATAAAATATTTTTTGCATATCTAATAATTTTCCTCTATTCGTCTTCAGCCTTTTTAGCATTTTTCATATTAAACCTGATTAAGGCAGACATGGCAGTTATTTTTCCAATAACTTCGTTTATGCTTTTTCCCTGCATCCGCATATTTAATGTTTCCACCAGTACTGGCAGGTTCACCCCACCAAATAATGCAAATTGATTGTGCCAATTTATACTTCTTTTGGCTAATTCATTAAAAGGGGTTCCCCCTGCAATGTCACAAAATATGATTGTGGGTTCATTTAAGCAGGTTACAATAACTTGATCTATTTTTTGGGAAAAAATGTTTATCCCCTGATCACCTAGATTGATGGCTTTTAAATGATCTATTTTGCCAAAAAAGGATTTTAATACTTTTTCAAACTCGGTAGCAAGATTACCATGTGTAGCAATGATAACGTTAAACATTAAATTCAAATCCTTTTTAAATATAATCTTTTAAATAAACGGTAGGACTCTGTGGTGTAGGTATTACAGTGACTTCAACTCCGCGGCCTATTAACTTTTTAAATGCCTCTTTTTCTTCTGGAGTTACATTAACCGAAGGACGTATACGTTCTGTTCCATCTCTTTGTGCCAAATTACCAACATTTACAGACTTAATTGGCAAACCATTATCAATTAAATAGTTGACATCCATTGGGGACACACAAATCAGTAAAACACGTTGTCCCTTGTATTTTCCACTTTTGATATTAGTTAAAGCCTTCTGTCTGCCTAAAATTGACGTACTAACGTTAGCAGGTGCAGCAAGTCGCACAACTGTTTTACGCATATCGTCATTTACAATACTATCGTTAATTACCATGATTCTTGTGGCATTCAAGCGACCACTCCACTGAGTAGCCACTTGTCCATGAATCATCCGATCATCAATTCTTACGTGAATAATTCCTTCCATGCTTTCTGTCATCTTGTTTACCTCTATGCTAAAACATGCATAGCATTCAACGCTATAGAAACAACCAATACAATTAGAATTACGTAAAGAGGTTTTACCTTTTTACCAAGCAGGTAATATATCAGAGCAACAACAGCTGCAGGTAACAATCCAGGCATAATCTGATCTAGTATGCTGTTTCCAGTCATTGTCAGTTTTCCCTGCTTAAAAGTAAATGCCAAATTGACCTTAACCATAGTTGCAGCCAAAGCACCCACAACCATCAGTCCCAACACAGATGCGGCGTTAGTCAGGGCTTTTAAAGTGGTATTTAATGAGGAAAGCATCTTGGTTCCAGATCTATACCCTACGTTAAATAGTGGATAAGCTGTTAGTCGTAAAAGAATTGAAGCAACGATCCACATAATACAACCAAAAGGATTACCGTGTAACGCCATGTTGGCAGCAATGGCTCCAAAAATTGTCCAAGGAATAGTGACAAACAAACTGTCTCCTATACCAGCCAAAGGTCCCATTAATCCAGTCTTTAAAGCACTAACCGCCTCAAGAGATTCAGTCTTACCTTTTTCTTCCATACCTACGTCAACACCCATAATAAATGGTGCTGTATATGGAGTAGTATTAAAGAATTGCAGCTGGGTTTTAATAGCAGTCTTCTTACCCTCTGAATCATCTTGATAATTTTCTTCAATAAAAGGCAACATAGCATATGTGTACCCTAAACCTTCATATTTTTCATAGTTTAATGAAGTTGCGCCAAATATAATCCAACGATTCATTACTTTTCTATAAATATTTTTCATTTTACTCATCTTCGTTAGCTCCCCCATTTACAGTTTCCTCAGTTGTGTTTTGCTTTTTTGATTGATTTTTATATAGGATTAAGGCGATAGCAAAACCAATTAAGGAAATACCGATAATCGGCATCTTTAAATAAATTGCTAAAACAAAGCCAATAATCAAATATGAGAAGTAATCTCTAGTTGGTAAATATTGCAATAGCATTCCAATACCAACTGCTGGTAGTATTCCTGCAGCGGTCTTAAGACCACCTGAAAGCCAAGCAGGAATATAGTTAATGAAGCTGCCAACAATTTTAGGTCCTAAAATTACTGTTAAAAGAACGGGAATACCGGAAACAAAACTGGTAAACAATGTAGCAAGATACTGCATCCAGTTAATCATGTGGTAATTTCCCTGATCGGCATACTTTTCAGCCTTCTGTTGACAGAAAATATTTGCTGACCATTTTAAAACATCAACCTGGACAATCAGCAAAGCAATTGGAATCGCAAGTGTGATACCAATCGCAGCAGACTGCTTTGTGGCAATCGCCAAGTAAGTACCAATTAAGGCTGCCGTCTGATAGTCAGGGACAGAGGCGCCACCGAAACTTGTAATTCCAAGTGTCATTAACTGCAAGGTACCACCGATATAGAGTCCTGTTTCTACATTACCCATAATCAAACCTGCAATTAAACCAGCAACAACTGGTTGAGAAATTCCAAGCTTAGGCCCCTCCTTATCAAAGTTAATTATAAAACCGTATATTACGATTAAAATATTACGTAATAGCATTTTTCTCTCCTTCTTGAAAAATAGTAAACAATTAAACTTACTTCACTTCAAAAGTTACATAGCAATAACTATGCCAAGATTGCAAGAAAAAAAGAACTACTTAATAATGCAGTTGTCACTTGGTTTTATTGTCTGTTAAAAATTATTTGATCAACATAAATTAACTCTGACCTGGGAATTTTCACACTATAATTGTCCTTTATCACACCGAATGCGGAATTTATTTTTTCAAGATCCTGACCATGCTCCTTTGCAAATTGTTCTTCAAACTCCGGATTTAAATTATTTTCTTCCTTTCTGATTAAGCGTTCAATCAAATAGCTAACATGAACATATAAAGTAAACTTCTTTTGGTTTGATAGTGAAAAGGAAAATTTCCTTTCCAGTTCTTGGATAAAAATAGTAATATTTTCTATTACCTTTGATGGATCCAAGATAGTAACCATGTTGATTGTTTGTTCTAAGGAAAAGTTTTTGACTAAATTATTTGAAATACCGCTAATTTCATCATTTGAAAATGAACCCGCAAGCCATTCCTTAAATTTTTCAGTTCCCTTATCAGATAGTATTTTTTCCAAGAGAATGAAATCAATTCCTTCAATTTGGGGATCTTCAGTGCCTATAATTCCCACAACATCATACATTCTTTTAATTACCTGAACTTTATGAGTGTCTTGCAAAGCTTGAAAATCATAAGGAATAATTTTGATTTTCTTAGTCGGTGGCAAGCATCGTTCTAGCAATCGAGCTACGTGAGTTGCAGTTCCTATTCCTGAATAACAAGTTGTTAAAATGGCCTTAACTTTATTTCTTTCTGGGTAGGTTAATTTAATATCCAGTTGACTTATTTTTCTGGCATTTTCACTTATTTCTCTAAAACTGCGCTTTTTTAAAACACTCTCTCCTACTTCCAATGCCAGTGGAGTAGAAACATTGTTCATAAGTAAAATTGGAGCGTTTATTTGACGGGGAAAGAGTTTTTCTATTTCTTTTAAGGATCCCATATCTACTAAAATAATTAATCCATGGGAAATGTCATTGTTCTCACTGTAGTCAATTATTTGGTTAGCTATTTGTTGCGTGCTAACGTTAATTGGCATATCAAATGCATCTAGAGTGTGTGTATTAAGTAATCTGTTAACAACATTCACAATGCTTCCCGCTGTAGCATAACCGTGTGCAATGACAATTGCTTTAATTAAACCTGTTTTAGTAATTATTTCTAATTTGTTCAAATAGATAGTTAGTAAAACGTAGTCAATTTCGTTTAGGTCAATGTCAAGATTATCCTTAATCAGAGTTATCAAGCGATTAACATATTGATAAACGTCAGAATATCTCTGTTGCACATCCTTATTAAGATCACTCAAATCCTGCATGTTTTTTAATTCTGTATTATCTAAACGAATTTTTTGTCTTTCAAATAGATAATAGCTAACCGCATAAATGGCATTGCCACTAATTTTCAATTGATAAGCATTTTTTAATTGGTCGAAGAGTCTTTTAACACTTTCGATTACATAAGATAAAAAGGGTATTTGTTTACTATTATCTTTTTCAAAAAGCAATGTATCGAATAGCTGATAAACAACCTGTTTCAGTTTTGATTCACATTGATGTAAATCATGATTACTTTGCACATAAGTCGATAATATTCTTTTTAAACTTTTTAGAAAAACTTGTTTTTCAGGTGTATTACGTGCTATTAGATCTTCCAATTCAGTGTCATCATTAATTACAATTGAATTGCTTTGTGAATGATAGGTATCAATTTTACTGTTACTCAAAACCTCATCAGGTAAAAATGAAGCGGTAATTGATATTTCTTTTTCATTTTTATTTTCTGCATTGGCTCTTGCAATCGTCAGCTTAATTGCATTCTTTAAATCACCAATATTTCCAGTGGGTTCATAATTAGCAAGCATTTTCAAAACCTGACTACTTACATTTAGCGTTTTTCCAATTTTTTTCTGTTCATTTTTAAGCAAAGTAAAAACTAGATTTTGTCGTTCCTCCCTGCTTCTTTGTCTTAGAGGTGGCAAAGTAATTTTGACCGGAATTCGGCGCATAAAAGTAGTCAAAAAATTAGTATCCAGGTCTGCCGTGGTAGCAAAGCATAATCTGACATTCACTTTTTTGCCTTTTTGCGTTTCACCAACCGGATATACAATTCCCTGGTCAAGATACGTAAATAGCTTTTCTTGTCCCTTTGAACCCAGCCTATGAACCTCATCTAAAAACAAAACTCCACCATCAGCTTCTACAAAAGCTCCATCATGATCAAAATCAGCACCGGTAAAAGCCCCTTTTTTATAACCAAATAAATTACTGGTTAATAATTCTGGGTTATCTGCATACTGAGCGCAATTAACAGTAATAAAAGGGGCATTTGGCTTAATGAGCTTTTGTGTACGACAAAATTGATTGATTAAACTAACTAAATAACTTTTGCCTGTTCCACTTTCCCCAGTTATAAGCAAAGGCAACCCGCCATTTGGATATAAAACAGCTGCTCGCACTCTTTCAACACTTTCTTTCAGACTGGGATTTATTTGTGTTAGTCTTTTTAAAACATCTTTATTATTATTTTCTTGCTCTATTTTCGCTACAGATTGATAAATATTGTTTTTGAGACGAAAATTATTCCTTTCAAATTCTGCCTTATGAATAAAATGCACAGGTCGAGTTTCAATTTTTACCAATTTATGTTCTTTTGTTAGTTGATTTAAGTACAAACTAACCGTATTACGCTTTGCATTCAAAGCCTTGGCAACACCACCAGCTGTTAAATCTGCATTTAATTCTTGCAAATCTATTGTTTTGGTTTTAGCATCCAAATAACGTAAAATTTTATCTTTTAGCATGTTGACCTCTATATTTAAACAATTTGTTAAACCGCAAACACCTTCAAACGTCATTGTAAACTATATTTTTCAACTATTCAGAGCTTTTTTACCTCAGAAAACTGTGAATTGTCGCTAATACGAAATCTTTTGTTTGCTTTAACTGATTTTGAATGATCAAAGGCTAAAAAATAATTTTTTCTGAATTTTTTAGTGTGAAGAAACTTGAACTAGTGTGAGAACACAAAAAAGACTTGAGCAGTCAAACTCCAAGTCTTTTATTTTAATTGATTTATTAAAATTTTATTTTTCAGGCACATCCTGAATTTTTACATCCGCACCAAGTAGGCTGAGTTTTTCCTGCACACGGTCATAGCCTCTTAAAATATTGCCAGCATTGTTGATAACAGTTGTACCATCGGCCATTAAACCGGCTATCATTAAACAGGCTCCTGCACGAATTTCACCAGCAGAAACCGTAGTACCATGAAGTTTAGCAGTAGGATGAACCAAAATAATATTGTCTTCAACCTTAATATCCGCACCCATTTTGCGTAATTGCTCAATATGACCAATTCTTTTAGGGTAGATTTGGTCAATGATGACACCTTCACCGGACTTAGCAGAAAGCAAAAGTGGTGTTACCGGTTGTTGCAAATCCGTCGCAAATCCAGGATAAGAAGAGGTGCGAATCTGCGTCATCTTCAAGTCACCAGCAGGATAGACAAATAAAGAATCTTCAGTAGCATCTATCACTAGACCCATTTCTTCAACTTTGGCTAAATATGAGTCCAAGTGTTCCTCAATAATGTTATGAATGCGAATACCATTTCCAATACAGCCAGCTAACGAAATATAAGTGCCGGCTTCAATCCGGTCAGGGATAATTGTATGAGGTGTCTTGGCTTCTAAATGCTCAACGCCTTCAATCCTAATTGAATCGGTTCCAGCACCCCTGATAACAGCACCCATATTATTCAAAAACGTAGCCAGATCAATTATTTCAGGTTCTTTAGCAGCATTATCAATAATAGTTTGTCCCTTAGCAGTAACAGATGCCATAATTATGTTCATTGTGGCACCCACCGAGGGCATTGCCAGATGGATTGTAGCACCATGCAGGCCATCTGCAGGTGAAGTAATTTTTATTTGATCATTCTCATTTTTTACACATGCGCCTAAGGCTTCAAATCCCTTAATATGTTGATCGATGGGGCGGGGACCAATATCATCTCCACCAGGGAAGCCCACAACAGCCTTACCAAAACGACCAAGAAGAGCACCCATAAAATAATAAGATGCACGCAAACTCTTGATTTTACCACTTGGCAATGGGCTCATCTTAATGTGTTCTGGATTAATGCACAATGTCGTGTTGTGAAAATCACTTGCGACATTCATTTCACTTAACAGATCCATTAAGTTGTCAACATCTGCAATCCTTGGAACGCCTTCCAAAGTTACTGGTGTACGCGACAAAATTGATGCTGGAATCAATGCAACAGTCGAGTTTTTGGCACCACCAATCCAGACATCACCCTGCAGGGGCTTTCCACCATGAATTATCATTTGCTTCATTGGCGAAAAAATCCTTTTCTATTTCGTTTAGTCATAATAATGTTATAGGAATTTAACAGAAAAAACAAGAGAAGACCTTCGCCTTCCCCAGCCCAAAAATCTGGTTTTTGTATTATCCAAATATGCCAATTAAAGCTTTTCTTCAGGAAGATCACAGGCAGCACCAATGAATGCTTTGTATAGACCTTCTGGTCTTTGAGGTCGACTCAAAAATTCCGGGTGATATTGGGCAGCGATAAAGAATTTATTTTTAGTCAATTCAATAATTTCAACTAGATGATTATCTGGTGAAACTCCGGCAAAAGTCATACCCGCTTTTTCGAAGTCTTCACGATATTCATTATTAAATTCATAACGGTGACGGTGACGCTCTTGAATAACATCTTGATTGTCATAAGCTGCAGCAGTTTTTGTCCCTTTCTTCAAAGTTGCAGGATAAAGACCCAAACGCAAAGTTCCGCCGATATTTTCTTCATCACGTTTATCAGCCATAATGTCAATAACGTTATGCTTAGTCTTAGGATCTGCTTCAGTAGTGTTAGCATCCTTGTAACCCAATACATCACGAGCAAACTCGACTGTTGCCATCTGCATCCCCAGGCAAACTCCTAAAAACGGAATATCATTTTCACGGGCATATTTAATTGCGGTAATCATTCCTTCAAAGCCGCGGGAGCCAAAGCCACCGGGAACGATTAAACCATCAGAATCTTTCATAAAATCGGCAATATTATCTTCAGTCACGTCTTCTGCCTGCACCTTATTAATTTTGACATCAGTATTGTAGGCGTAACCAGCATGCTTTAACGCGTCTGTAACTGAAATATAGGCATCTTCAAGTTCAACATATTTGCCAACAAGAGTAATCGTGGTAGTGTGCTGCAAGTTTTTAACTCTTTCATCAAGCCTTTGCCATTCAGCCATATCAGCTTCATCCTTAGGGCTCTTGAGATGTAGGAAGTCACACACTTTTTGGTCCATCCCTTGTTTTTGGAAAGCTAACGGCAAGTCAAAAAGCGATGGCGCATTAATTGATTCAATAATACGGTCAACTGGCACATCAGTAAAATTGGAAATTTTATCCTTATGCTCCTGATCAATTGGCATTTCTGCCCGTAAAACCAACATATTGGGTTGAATACCAATGCTGCGCAGTTCAGCGACTGAATGTTGCGTCGGCTTAGTTTTCATTTCTTGTGCCGCATGTAAATAAGGTACTAACGTACAATGAATATACATGACATTTTCTTCGCCTACCTCACGGCGCATCTGTCTGATAGCTTCCATAAAAGGAGTTGATTCGATATCACCAACAGTGCCGCCAATTTCTGAAATAACAACGTCTGAATCTGTCGTAAGACCTGCACGCATAATTTTTTGCTTAATCATATCCGTGATATGGGGAATGACCTGAACAGTGGCACCGTGATAGTCCCCGCGCCGCTCTTTTTCCAGCACTTCTTTATAAATTTTACCGGTAGTGACATTCGAATATTTGCTGGTACGTACGTCAACAATTCTTTCATAGTGTCCTAAATCAAGGTCCGCCTCAGTGCCATCATCAGTGACAAACACTTCCCCGTGTTGATAAGGATTCATTGTTCCGGGGTCAATGTTAATGTAGGGATCAAATTTTTGCATTGTCACCTTTAAACCGCGGTTTTTTAATAATCGACCTAAGCTAGAGGCAGTAATTCCTTTACCAAGTGAAGAAACGACACCGCCAGTAACGAAGATATATTTTGTCATTAGCCCAAACTCCTTTGCAAAAAATAAGAATAATCAAAAAATAAAAAAGCTCCCTCACGGGAGCTTAAACGCACATAACGTGCCCAAATAAAATACTAGCTATTTTATGAGATAAAGTCAAGAAAATTATTCATCATCGTCGTCTTCATCATCATTTAATTCAGATAGCTGACCTTCAATGCCATCTGGCAAGTCTTCATCATCGTCATCATCGGTATTGACATATTCATCGTCATCGTCAAAATCATCCGGTTCGTCATCAGCAGTGGCATCCAAGTCTTCGTCTTCCGGATCATCATTATCATAGTCAATGATATCATCGCTACCTGTAGCACTTGCTAAAAAGGCATTAACTTTCTTATGGTGCGTCCGAGTATCTTCTTCATCCTCGTCTTCAGGGTGATTAACCTCTTCATCTACAGATTCATAAGGAAACCATGAACGAAGAGCCCACACATTTTCACCCATAGAAATGAATTCACCATCGGTATTCATGTCAGTGTAGAATTGGGGCAAACGTTCCCTTATTTCTTCATCGCTGACGCCTAAGTACTTTTGCACTGCATTAACAATATCTGCAAAAGCCATTCTCTTATTGTTATCTTCTAAAATTGCGCGAGCAACTTCAATCATTGATAATTCATTGCGATTTTTATTTTTAAAGTCGTTTAATCCCACAATGTATTCCTCTCTCTTAAACAGTCTTTCTTATTTTACTAGGCGTTCAAGTAAAAATCAATGTGACGGCATAGTTACCTACTAAGTATAGACCACTATAAAGGTTATATTCAATCTGAAGTTCACTTGAACCATTATTTTTAGGGAAAAATTTAATAAATTCAGTCGTACTTTGCAGATCCATTTGATAGCCTTGAGCAACATAGCGACAGTCTTTGCGCTCACCAACAACAAAATGGAGTTGTGAGTAGTTATTTCTGTCAGTTCCCCGTCTAATAATCACATTATCTTCTTTAATTAATATTTTAACGGGAATTTTGCCATCTTCCAAATATGAAACTCTAGTATTGCCAGCAGATTCAATTAATTCGCCAGCAGCTTTTTTCTTGAAAGTTTCACTATCTTTGCCTTGGATTATTTTGCTAGTAAAATCAATTTTTACTTTAGTCATATATTTGATTCTTTGAAATAAAAAAGCCAACCTTCCAGATTAGCAAATATGTCGTAATGTCCTTCTTAATTTTAGCAAAAAATATTATAAAACAAATTATTTTTTAACGCCAATAATTACTTTAAATAGTTTTTTTAGGTCTTGCCAGCAAAATATTTATACCACCTATGATAATTAAGCTCGCACAAAGAACAATAATAAATTTTTCACCAACATGATCAAGAATTATGCCAGAAACAACTGACGAAACAGGTCCACCAATATTGGCAAAAGTTCTGATTGTGGTTAAAACCCGCCCCAAATAATTATTTGCTGTGGAAGTCTGAATGACAGGTTCTGCGAGAACATTATGAATACTGGTAACAGGACCGAAAAGAAAAAGCAATGTGCAAAGAAGTACCATGTTTTTTAAAGAAAACAACATCAAAATAAGCGGTATGGCGCTAATAGTCCAAGCCCAACCAACTGTTATAATTTTTGCTTTCATTTTGCCGGCTATTAAGGCTCCCAGTATTATTCCCGCCAGTATGCATATGTAGAAAGTGCTATAAAGTGCCGGCTGTCCTGCTTTTGCGGCTATACGCGGTAAAATTAAAATCATTGCAGGTTGTGCAAACGAATAAAGCAAGCCAGACCAAAGATAGTGCAATAAAAAGACATTTTTCTTAATGTAACTGTAGCCGCTGAAAATTTTTTGCCAATATTTAGTTAAGCCTTCAGTCTGACTTTCTTTTTCTTTAACTGCATTATGAACAGGTATTTTTCTCAGAGCTGCAATTAACAATAACAGCCCTAGTAAACTCAAGCAGGCACAAGCTAAAATAATGTCTCCGCTTGCCATAAAAGCCAGTAATGCACCAGAAAGTGCAATGCCACCAACATTTACCAGTTGATCCACGATATTAATCTTGGAAATAATACTGGTCATTTCTGTTTCATCCAGAAGAGATTCTTTTAAAATAGCGCGATCAGCAGGGTTAAAAAATTCATCACAAATTGATAGTAATCCAGCAATAATAATAGCTAAAATATAACTTTGGCTAAAATAAATAATCACAGCTGTAAGCATAAACAATAAGACTACCTGTATCACCATAGAATAGATGCTGGTTTTCTTAAAAGAGTGACTGTCAATAAAAGGACCATAAAAAATAGAAAGAGCAGCAGTTACTGTGAAAATAGCATTAGTAATGCCAACCATAGTTGAACTTTTGGTTTGAATTTGGATCCACCAAATAAAAACCATGCCATAAAGCGAGTTGCCCAAGCCACTAACTAAGCGTGACAATAAGTATGGTTTTTTCTCTAACATAATTTTTCTCGTTTCGCGCTAGTTCTGTTAAAATTCTATTTTAATTAAAAACTAATTAAATATTTAAAGCAATATATTTTTTATTGATTAGGTTAAATTCTTTTAGAACTTGCGGTATCTTGCATGTCTTTTATCTAGTAAATCTGCCAAATTTTCAATTTGAAATTTTTTTAATTTTTGCTCTATTAAGTCTTTTAATCCCTGTGCTTGGTTTTCTAAAACTTGTTCAGGCAAAACCCGTTCAACTATGCCCTGCTTCTTTAACCATTCCGGTTCAATGTGCATTATTTCCGCAGCTTTTGTAGCCAGTTTGGCGTCCTTCCACATAATTGAGGCAAATCCTTCAGGTGACAAAACTGTATACATACTGTGTTCCAGCATCCAGACTTCATCACTGCAGGCCAAGGCCAACGCTCCACCTGACCCGGCCTCACCAATAATAATAGTTAGAATTGGTACCCTTAACTGCAGCATTTCACTAATATTAGCAGCAATAATCTGCCCCTGGCCGTTTTTTTCTGCCTCTGCTCCTGGATAGGCACCAGGAGTATTAATAAGAGTGACAATAGGAACACTCATTTTAGCAGCTGTTTTCATTACCCGCAGTGCTTTACAATAACCTTGGGGCAAGGGACTGCCAAAATTAGTTGCCATTCGCTCTTTTAATTCTTGTCCCTTATTAGTTGCAATGACGCAGACACTCATATCTTTTATGGTTGCAAAACCCGCAATTATGGCTGCATCATCACTACTTGTGCGGTCTCCGTGCATTTCAAAAAAATCTGGAAACAGCTGGATTACCAACTGATGCATGTTGCTTTTATGGTCACTTCGTGCCCCATCCATGATGGCTAAAATTTTATCACTCGCCATGAACTTGAGCCTCCCATTTTTCTGCAGCAAAAATTTTAAGTATCTGACCAAGTTTGGCTACCTGTTCATCACGAGGAACAATACTATCAATAAAGCCATTTTGGTAGGCATGCTCAACTGTCTGAAAATCTGGTGGCAGTTTCTTATTAATAGTCTGTTCAATGACTCTGCGTCCGGCAAAACCTAATAAAGCTTTAGGTTCAGCTAAAATAATGTCTGCCTGCGAAGCAAAACTGGCAGTGACACCACCAGTTGTTGGATCCATAATTACGCTGACATAAAGTAAATGTGCTGCGCGATGATCATTCACTGCCTGCGAGATTTTAGCCATCTGCATTAGTGAATGAATTCCTTCTTGCATTCTGGCACCACCTGAGGCAGTGAACAGAACAACGGGTAATTTTTTTGTGGTTGCTTTTTCAAACAAGCGTGTTATTCGCTCACCAGTTGCTGTTCCTAGACTGCCCATTATAAACACCGGATCCATAATTCCTAAAGCAGTTTCGTAACCGGCAATATTTGCTTGGCCGGTTAAAACCGCATCCTTAAGTTTAGTTTTGGACTGCATTTTTTTAATTGTGGCTTGATAATTAGGAAAATTGAGTGGATCGATAGTCGCTAAATCTGCATCCCACTCCGTAAAGTCCCTTGTCAACATCTTTAAGCGTGCTCTGGCAGTCACTCGAAAACCGTAGCCACAATTAGGGCACAGCTGATATTTACCAGCACGATGAAAATAAAATTTATTGCCACATTTAGGGCAAATTCTAAAAATGCCTTTAGGAACATTTTCCTGATACTTTTTTAATGCACTGTGGGGATGACTTGCAAATCTAATTGCCATTAACCTGCGCTTCCTTTTCATTAGGTCTTAGTCGCTGAAGATAATCGGGTAAAAATTCTTGATCTATATACGTTGTTAAATATGTACCGGTCTGAAATTTTTTATCTTGCAGTAAAGCAATTAAAAAATCACGGTTAGTAACTAAACCTTTAATTTCAAATTCTTTAAGAGCATCAAGCAAACGCTTAATTGCCATTTGCCTATTAGTTGCATGTGCAATAATTTTAACAATCATCGAATCGTAAAATGGTGAAACGGTATCCCCACTGTTAACCCCACTTTCAATCCTAATACCCAGACCACTAGGCAATACCATTTTTGCGATCTTACCAGCTTGGGGACAAAAATTTTTACTAGGATCCTCTGCATTAATGCGGGCTTCAATTGCAGCACCATGGACATGCACATCTTCTTGAGATATGCTCAAATCTTTGCCTGCAGCAATATTAACCTGTTCTTTAACGAGATCAATCTGAGCAACTTCTTCAGTAATTGAATGTTCAACCTGAATCCTGGTATTCATCTCCATAAAATAGAAATGATGAGCAGGATCCATTAAAAATTCGATAGTACCGACATTTTCATAATTTATTGCCTTTATTGCTTTAACAGTTATCTGTTGCAAATAGTCTCTTTCTTTTGCACTGATTTGTGAACAAGGCGTTTCTTCAATTACTTTTTGCTGGTGACGTTGCATTGAGCAGTCTCTTTCGGGAAGTGCCACCACATGTCCTGTTTTATCTGCCATGATCTGTACTTCGACGTGTTTGGCTGGGGAAATAATTTTTTCCAGATACATTCTGTCGTCTCCAAAAGAAATTCTGGCTTCTTCTTGTGCCTGGTTGAATGCTTCTGTTAAGTCAGCAGCTTGAGTCACACGTCTTATTCCTTTTCCGCCACCACCGGCAACGGCTTTGAGCATTACGGGGTAGCCCACTTTATTGGCAATTTTTATTGCAGCCGTAGCATTTTTAACAATCCCATCACTTCCAGGAATAACAGGTATATTATTCTTGCGCATCATTTCCCGAGCGTTAGCCTTATTTCCCATTAAAGAAATGGTTTTTGACTTGGGACCAATAAAAACCAGGTGGCATTCTTCACACATTTGAGCAAATTCAGGACTTTCAGATAAAAAACCGTATCCTGGATGAATTGCATCTGCTTCTGTTAGTACAGCGGCACTGATAATATTTTGCATATTTAAATACGAATCGGCTGGTTGGGGAGAACCAATACATATTGCCTCATCAGCTTCTTTCACATGTTGGGCATGTTTATCAGCCGTTGAATAAACAGCAACTGACTTAATTCCCATTTCGCGTAAAGCTCGAATTATCCTTATAGCAATTTCTCCACGATTCGCTATCAAAATTTTTTTAAACATAATGTCACACTTTACTGAATTGCAAATATTAACTGGGCAGTACAGGCAACTTTATCTTTAACAGTTGCTTTTGCCTCACCAATCCCGGCATTTCCACGCAGCTTATCCAGCTTAACTTCTAAATTCAGAGTATCTCCCGGCTTAACCATTGTTCTAAAGCGAGCATTCTTGATACCTCCAAAATAGACAGTTTTTCCTTTAAATTCCGGCATCGTCAACAATGCAACTGCACCAGTTTGCGCCAAAGCCTCAGTTATCAAAACACCCGGCATTACTGGATTACTCGGAAAATGTCCCTGAAAATAGCTTTCATTAATTGTGGTATTTTTTTGAGCAACAGCATATTTACCGGGCTCATAATCTAAGACCTGATCAATTAACAGCATTGGGAAGCGGTGGGGCAAAATAGTCTGAATCTGCAAACTATCTAAAGTGTGTAATTTTTTTGGTTCACTCATATTTGCTTCCTTCATTCTGGAATAACCGTTATCAGTGGTTGATCATATTCAACCACTTGTTCATTTGTAACTAAAATTTTATCAATAGTCCCTGTAAAGTCGCTTTTAATTTCAGTCATCATTTTCATTGCTTCAATAACGCAAACCACATCACCTTTATTGACATGATCACCCGGCTTTTTATATTGAGGTTTTCCTGGACTTGCCTGTAAATAAACTATGCCAACAAGTGGTGCCTTAATTTTTAAAGTTTTCTGCTTAGGTGTATCTAAATTGCTAAGTTCTTGATGATTAGTTTCCTGCAGTGTTTTAGCAGACGATTGGCCCACAGGACTTTCTTCCCCAATTTCTATTGGTGTAGCTTGACTTTTATCAATCTTAATATGGCCACCTTTAAAGTCTAAATCCAGTTTGGTGATATCACTTTGATTAATTTCTGCGATTAATTTTTCAATTTCTTCAAAAGTCATTTAATCATTCCACCTTTTTAACGCAATCACCGCATTATGTCCACCAAAACCAAATGAATTGCTGATGGCATAATCTATTTTTTGTTGACAATTTTGTTTATTGACCAAATTAACTTTGCACTCGGGGTCTTGCTGGGTTACTCCTACATTTATCGGTAATAATCCTGAATTAAGTGCCAAAATTGTGGCAATAGCTTCAATAGCTCCTGCTGCTCCTAGTAAATGACCCGTCATGCTTTTAGTACTCGAAACTAAGACTTTGCTCTTTTGACCAAAAACCTGATTAATTGCTTTAGACTCAGCCCAATCATTTGCTTTGGTACTTGTCCCATGAGCATTGATATAGCCCACTTGCTCAGGGCTGACCTGAGCTTCATTAAGAGCCAGTTCCATAGCTCTTGCAGCCTGACTACCACTTGGATCAGGAGATGTAATATGGTGTGCATCGGAACTAGTCCCATAACCGACAATTTCACCTAAAATATGTGCGCCACGACTTTGAGCATGTTCTAGCGATTCTAAAACAAGAGAGCCCGCACCTTCTCCCATCACAAAACCGTTACGATTTTGATCAAAGGGAATACTTGCTTTTTCAGGATCCGTTGTCGTGGACAATGTTGAAATTGCAGCAAAACCAGCTATTCCACTTTCATTGATTGCGGCCTCTGAGCCACCAGCAATCATGACATCGGCATAGCCATCTTTTATCTGTCTGAAAGCTTCACCAATTGCATTTGTACTCGAAGCACAGGCAGTCACAATTGTGGTACTGATTCCTTGAGCATGATAGCGAATAGAAATATTGCCTGCTGCCATGTTAGCAATTGAAGTAGGAATAAACATTGGCGATACTCGATCCAGACCTTTTTCGTGCCATTTAATAACTTGTTCCTGGATGGTAGTTAGTCCGCCAATTCCTGTGCCCCAGATTACGCCAAAACGTTCACTATTGGTATTTTTATCATCAATTCCTGCTTGTTCCATGGCTTGTGCAGTTGCATACATCGCGTATAGTGTGAATGCATCCATGCGTTTTGTATCTTTTTTAGTTAAAAAAAGCAAGGGGTCAAAATTATCCAGTTGCCCAGCCAGTGTGACTCCACTCGTATCAGCATCAAAATAAGTGATCGGCTCAAAACCAATTTTTTGACTATTGAGTCCAGCTTCAAAACTGGCAACGTCATTACCAATAGGTGTTAAGGCACCCAAACCTGTAATTACTACTCTTGTCATTACTTACTCCTTACTGCATTGTCAATCCGCCATCTACCGTTATTGTCTGACCAGTAATATAGTCATTTTGGGCTAAAAAAACTGCGGTTTGTGCTATTTCTTCAATTTGTCCCAAACGTTTCAGCGGAATTTCCTTAAGTAATTGCTGCTGGATTTTTTCACTAAGGCTTCTAGTCATTTGTGTGTCAATCATTCCTGGAGCAATGGCGTTACAGCGCAAATTGCGTAATGCTGCTTCTTTAGCAACAGATTTAGTTAAACCAATAATTCCTGCTTTACTAGCGGCATAATTAGCCTGACCAATGTTACCTGTTAAACCAACTACACTCGATAAGTTAATAAAACAGCCTTTTCTTTGCTTATACAGCGGTCTCAGTGACTGTTTAATGACATTAAAGGTGCCAATCAAATTGGTGTTAACTACACTTAGAAAGTCTGCTTTAGACATGCGATTGAGCAGTCCGTCTTTGACAATACCGGCATTATTGACCACAACATCTAGATGTTCAAAATGATTGATAATTTTGGCAATCATTTCTTTCACATCTTCTTCTTTGGTAACATCTGCGCTAATAGCCATTACTTCAACATGATCTTTTTCAAACTGGTCGATGACTTCAGAACTAATTGGTCTGCGGGCATTTAAAACTATTTTTGCTCCCTGTTCGGCAAAAGCTTGAGCAATTGCCAGGCCAATACCGCGTGAACTACCAGTGACCAAGACCACACTATCTTTTAACTTCATGAATTAAACTCCTTTAAAGCAGAAATCGTTTCTTGCATATTGGCCACGCTATCTGTTTGATAGGTTGGTATTCCTTTAAGAATCTTTCGTGCAAAAGAAAGTAAAGTTTTACCTGGTCCTAATTCAACAACCGCAGTTATATCTTGACTATGCTGAGCCAAAGTTTTTGCAAAATAGGTAGTCGAAACTAGCTGCTCCGTCAAAGTCGAAACAAGGTTGTCAGGTGCAAACTCTTTTTGGGTCGTAGTGCTATAAATGGGGAAAGTACCATTATGCCAATCAACTTTTTGCAATTCAGTTTTCAAAGCTCCTTGAATTGATTTCATTAATGGTGTGTGAAAAGCACCGCTTACTTTTAGTGGAACTACACGCGCACCATCTTTTTCAAGTTGTTCACGCAAATTTTGAACTGCATTTTTTTCACCACCAACAACAATTTGATTAGGAGTATTAACATTTGCTATCCCAATCAGACCGGTTTTTCGGGCACCTTTTATAGCAGCTTCAACGCTTGCTATAGAACTCTTCATGACTGCTACCATAACTCCGGGATTTTGACTGCTTGCTTGTTGCATAAGTTCACCGCGTCTTTTTATCAAGTGAAGTGCTGACTCAAATTCTAAGTAGTTAGCACAAGCAAGACCGCTATATTCCCCCAGGCTAAGTCCGATACCTAATTTTTTAAAATCAGCATTTTCGCAAAGAATTTGGTACAAACCGTAACTCATTGTCAAAATAGCGGGTTGAGAATAACGGGTTTGCGCTAGTTTATTTGCTTTATCTGGGTCAAATAGTATTTCCGCGAGATCTAACTGCAATATATCACTTGCTTTAGCAATGATTTTCCGGTAGTGCGGTTCAGTTTGGTATAAATCATATGTCAGACCGGTTTTTTGAGCCCCCTGACCACTAAATAGTAAACAGATCATTTGCTTATCTTTCCCCATTTAGCAGTTTGTCTGCTTGACCATAAACTTCAGCTAGAATTTCAGCAGCAGGTTGTTCCTTTTTTACCATGCCGGCGATTTCACCTGCCATGAAAGATCCTGTTTCGCTATCACCGTCAATTACTGCTCTACGCAAACTACCAGTTCCCAGTTCCTCTAACTTGTCATAATCAGGATGCGGCTTTAACGCCTCTTCTTTTTCAAGTCCAATATATGTTTTAGCCATCTTATTTTTTAACACCCGTGAAGGATGGCTCGCATATTCACCAGTGACTAAAGTACTGGCATCTTTGGCACGTAAAACAGCTTTTTTATAATTAGGATGGATCTTTGATTCAGTTGCTACTAAAAAACGAGTGCCCATTTGCACGCCCTCAGCACCCAACATGAATGCAGCAGCCATGCCGCGACCATCGCCTATTCCTCCAGCTGCAATTACGGGAATTTTAACTGCATCTACAACTTGTGGTACAAGGGCCATCGTTGTTAATTTTCCGATATGGCCCCCTGATTCCATCCCTTCGGCCACAACAGCGTCAACACCTACACGTTCCATCATTCTGGCCAAAGCAACAGAACCAACAACTGGGATTACTTTAATACCAGCATCTTTTAACTTTTCTATGTATTTTGCCGGATTACCCGCTCCAGTAGTCACAACTGCAACACTGTCTTTATTTGCCAAAATAACCTTGACAACTTCATCTGCATAAGGTGAAAGCAACATCACATTTACACCAAAAGGCTTTTTTGTTAAAGATTTAGCTGATTCAATCTCGTCAGCCACAACACTGCCAGGTGCATTGCCCGAACCAATGATTCCTAAGCCACCGGCATTTGAAACAGCAGCTGCCAGCTTGCCATCTGCAACCCAGGCCATACCTCCTTGAAAAATTGGGTATTTAAGACCCAGTTCTTTCATAAATGCACTTAATTCCATTTGTTAACCTTCTTTCGCTGCCAGTTGTTTTTTAACAAAATCGACTAAATCCTGAACTGTTTCAATACCCTCTTCACTTTCAATCTTGATGTCAAATTCATCTTCTAATTCATTAATCACTTCAAACACGTCCAGACTGTCAGCATTTAAATCTTCTTTTATATTGGATTGAGCTGTGACAGCACTTTCGTCTTCTCCGGTTTGTGCGACAATAATTTCTTTTACTTTGTTAAAAATTTCTTCTTCAGTCATTTGTTTTCTCTTTCTTAATAAATTATCTTTATTGTTTTTAAAAATTTAAGGCAATGCTGGCAGCCGTCAGACCACCACCAAAACCACTTAAGATTAGTTTTTGATTGCGCTTAATGCTGCCAGAATTAACTGCTTCATCCAGCAGTATTGGCACACTGGCAGCAGAAGTATTGCCATATTTGGCAATATTTTCCAAAAATTTTTCTTCCGGAATATTTAGATGCTTTGCTATTGCAGATATAATGCGTCCATTTGCTTGATGGAGCAAAAACCACTGTACATCATCTTTTTTCCAGTTTGCTTTTGTTAAAACACGATTAATCGAATTAGGTACTTCATGGGTAGCAAAGTCATAAACCGATCTACCGTCCATCTCAAAATATTTCTTGTGTTTTGCAATCTTATCTGAACTATAGGGTGAACATAAAGGTTGGTACCCAGCTGTTAATTTTGCTCCCAGCTCTCCAAAAGCTGTTAAATCTTCAGCAATTATTCCTTCTGCTTGAGAACTTTTTTCAACTAGCACTCCCCCACTGCCATCCCCAAAGAGAACTGCAGTTGAGCGCTCTTGCCAATCTATCAACTTTGACAAAACTTCCGCTCCGATTACTAATCCTCGCTGATATGGTCCAGCTAAAAGTTTATCCGCGATCGCCAAAGCATAGATAAACCCAGAACACGCCGCATTAATATCAAAAGCTAATGCATTACCAGCGTGCAGTTTCCCCTGCACAATTGCTGCTGTTGAAGGTGTCAGATAATCAGGCGACATAGTGGCAATGATAATAAAATCTAATTGCTCGGGCTTGAGATCAGCTTTTTGCAACAGCAGTTGAGCAACAGTTAAAGCCAAATCCGAAGTCTGTTCATCTTGAACTACATGACGTTTCTTGATCCCGGTCCTTGAAGATATCCATTCATCTGAGGTAGTCATTATCTCCGCTAAGTCATCATTGGTAATTACCTTAGAGGGAACATAATGAGCAGTTTGACTAATTCTTAAGCTCATCAGTTATCGCTCCTTTTATTATCAATTCGGGCCGGAAACTCAAGAAAAGCACGCAGGTTCAACAAAGCACGTTCAATAATTGCCACCTGTTCATTATCAAAGCCTGCAATAAATTTTTTTACCATATGGCGGTGAAATGAATCGTGCGCCCGATAAATTAAGCGTCCCCGACTAGTTAAGCCCAGTCGTATTATCCTCCTGTCATCTTCACCGTTTATTCGCATGACATAGCCCTTTCGAACCAAGTTATTGACCATTGTTGACAGCGAACCTGCCGTCACCATCAACTCCCTTGCGACTTGGGAACTAGTCTTGTGTTCATACATGGTAATTGCGTCGATCGCATGTAATTCCCTTAGTGAAATGTCTTTAAATTCACTTTTGCGTAATTCGCGTTCTTCGACTTTCATGATATCTGAATAAACCGTAGACAAAAGATTATTGATGCGTTTTAAACTTGTCTCCAATAGCATCACCTCTTACTCAACTATATAATCTGTACTAATAAACTCTTGATACTAATTTATAAATATATATAAAGCTATAATTTAAATTTTTATTTCAAATAATCTCGCTTTATACCAACATTTAGCATCTCCTTTAAATACTTTTATATTCAAAATAAATTATTAGAGTATGATATGGTATTATTTACTAAATGTCAAACTCCTTTTTGCAATATTAGTTTATTTGCCTTGTCAAGGCAAGTATTTTTTAAGAAACTCTAAAAATAAATAGTTTGAATGTCAAAGTATTTTTGCAAATTTAATTAGGTATAAGGATAGATTATTAATGAATGGTTCAAAAAAACAAGAATATCTCAAAATATTGTTGAACAAATTTCAACTAGAAATTAATTGGTGGGAAAGCATCGATTCCACAAACTTGTATGCAAAACAAAAACTAGCTGCTAAGGGATATTCAGGTCCCGTGCTATACGGAAGTGATGAGCAAACTTCCGGCTATGGTAAACAAAGTCGTCACTTTATTTCACAAAAAGGGGGCATTTATCTTTCACTGGTGATTAAAGTGCCGCAATTGAACTGGCAGAATCAAGGATTGTTAACTACCGGTATTGCATGGCAACTACACTTGGCTATTAAAGAAGTATTTCATCTAGAGACTCAATTCAAGTGGGTGAATGATCTGCTTTTTAAAGGTAAAAAAATAGCTGGTATTTTGGTTGAAGTACCACAACCCCAAGTTGCCATTATTGGGATTGGCTGCAATCTTTACCAGGATCATTTGCATAATGAATTAAAAACAGCTGGCAACTTACTAACAAAAATTCCCAGTGAAAAGGAAATTTGTCAATTTATCGCTCAAATTACAGAAAATTTATTGGAATTTATTCCCCAATTTGATCAAAGCAATTTTTTGCCTGATTACAAAAAGAAGCTTGCACTAATGAATCATGACGTAGTACTGGCGCTCGGCAAGCAAAAAATACAGGGAAAGGTTACAGATTTGACGCAACAAGCAAATTTAGTTTTAGAAACTAAAGCGGGTTTAAAAAGTTATAACGTTGGCGAGGTCACAAAAGTAAGAGATTTTTAGCAAACAAAAAAAGACGAAATTCTTCGTCTTCTTATAAATACACATTAAAATTTCATAATTGGTTATAGCTTTTAGTATAGTAAACGCACCTGCAAATAATGTATTTTAAAGGTGCATTTAAAAAGCTATTACTTTCTCCCTGCTTTATTTAACGAATCTTTGACAGCTTCTTTTATTGCTCTGCTGGTTGCTGATGCTCCAGAAACAGCGTCGACATCGTAGGTGTTTTGCTCAACTATTTTTTGAGGTAATTCTTTAACCGCTTTTGAGCCGTAGTCATCACTTTCAGTTTGCTTCAAAATTTCGACATCCGCAATCTTGCCTGATTCATCCAAGGTGGTTCTGACAACCACGCCATCACCCATGCCTTGATTACTATATCCTAAATATTGATTAGGGCCAACTTTGAATTTTTGAGCGCCTTCATCACTTGAGGCAACAAAATTGTCATTAATTGGTGCACTAGTTAAATCCGTTGTATCGATTCTAGATATATCCTGTTTTATAACAGCAGCATTTTCCCCGGCAATTTTACCAGAAATTAAACAATCTGCAATATTACCACCGGTAGTATATTTATTAACAAATGGTGAACCCAATTCTCCTGCTTCAAACAAATGTGGAATTGGAATCCCATTAGGATCTAGTACTTGGGCATGACCATCACGCCGGCCGCCACCTTGAGTATTGAGCATATTTTGTCTCAGGGCAATTGCATAGAATGGCCCATTTTGACTAAACGCACGCAAAGTTGCAGGGTCACGGTGATAAGCATAATCTTTTCCTTGTTGCGCCATAAAATTGAACTCTGAAATTGTCTGAGACAGAACTGCTGGATCTTTACCAATTGCAGAAGCTAAATCAGCAATTGAATCAGCCTTAATAATATTATCCAAGAAATGAGGCACTTTAAGACCATCATCTGGTTCATTAAGAAGTTCTTCATATTTTTCCTGGTCAAAAATCATATAAGGATGGTTTTGATTCAACGGCACTACCCAATCACCATGATTATAAATATGACCATGTCGATTCAGTTCTGCTTCATTGAAGTAACGACTACCATCTTCACCAACAACGATTGCACTGCCTTTGGCTATTTCTGACCAAAAGACATTTAAAGCATATGTCGAACGAATACCTTCTTTTTGCCTTGGTGAAAGACCATGAAATTGCCCAAGCGATTCAAATGACCGCATATTCCACAACTGCGCATTTACTTCTTCCAGCATTTTAATGCCATCACCTTTATTGTACAGAGAACCAATTGGTGACAAATAAGAAGACTGCAGAAATGTCTGAATCATTTCCTTATTATTTTCAAAACCACCGACAGCTAAAACTACACCGTTATTTGCTTTAATGTTGCGTAAGACATGATCTCGTTCAATTTGAGCACCTAAAACAATTTTTGAAGTCCCATCTTGAACTAAATGTTTAGCCGGACTGCTGTACCAAACAGTAATTTTTTCTGAACGATCTAGTACTTTTTGGCGTAAAAGTTTCCACAGGGCAGCATCACTTGTGCCATTATGAACTAAGTAATCATCATAAGAATCAGCACAAGGCAATTCAGGATATTCAGTCACATATTTGGTTGAAGGAGTACCAGCCAACAATTTCTTCATGCTAACTGGCTTAACACCCAAATATTTTTCAAAATATTCAGTCATATTAGCCATACCTTCAATTAAATTGTTGAATGGTTCTTTGTCTGGTTGCAAAGGTGCTGCCAAGTTTTCATGGTACTTTTTTAAAGCTTCATAATCCGTACCAGCTCCTACCATTTGACCAGCATAGCGTGTATTACCACCCTCATGGCCTTCTGGCGCACTGTCGACTAATAAAACTTTAGCACCGCTATCTGCCGCAAATCTGGCAGCTGTGGCACCAGCTCCACCAAAACCTAAAACTATTACATCATAAACAGCATCCCATTTAAAATTGTGTTCATTATTCATTATTAAGCCTCCATATAAAAAGCTCTGATATAGACAACTTAATTATAATTCATAATGTTATCTTTGTGAATAAGGTAATTAGATGATTGTAAAACTTTTCTCTTTCTATAATTAAAATTTCATAAGTTTTAAAAAATAAAAAGATCAGCTTTGAATTACAATGTTGACTAGTGGTCATTCATAGTAAAACTAATTGATCTTTTATTTTAGTATTTTTAGAAAATCAACCTAATCTTCTAAAACTTTCATAAAAAGTAAAATATTATATAAATATTATTATACTAATTCTGCTTTAATTTACATATCAGCGATAATAATGATGACATTTCTTAAAAGATCCATAATATATTCCTCCTTATATAGCTTTTAAATAAATAATAACTCTATTATTAGCTTTTGTAATCCTTTTTTCCTATTTGAAAATTTTATCTAACCATTTTTTTAACATTAGCATTATACCCAGCTTGAATAAGAACGTCTCTTATATTTTTGGCTTCAATTTTTTTATTCTTTATCAGATCATCATAATACCTACCAAGAATTTTAGTAAAAGCTAGTTCAATATCATTTGGCAATTTTTCCACATATTGAAGAGGCAAGGAACAAAGACTATATTTCTCTTCTTTATAGCATAAGTCTGTATAATTTATCATTAATACACTTAATGCAACCATGATATTTTTATCTAATTTTTCAACTTTTTGGTAACGGTTGATAATATTATTAATTAAAAAAGAAGCCTCATCAAAACTATATATTTGAATTATATTTGCCAACAGAATAATACGATGATATTCATTTTCATCCGTATCTTTTTGAAAAATAACTTTCTTAATTTTATTTTTTTGAACTTTGTCTAAACGTTTTATAGCGTTAGTATTATGAGTTTTTTCTATTAAATTTGCTTGCAAAAGAGAGAATTTTATAAAAGCTGTCTTTGGCTTAATCAACTCTAATACTTTTATTATTTTTTTTAGTTCTAGATCGTTATCGCCATATGCTGCTTTAATAAACTTATTCATTAGGACTAAAACTTGTTTTCTATTATCTTTATTAGTTTTAAAGTCCTCAAAAAATTTTTGTGGACTAATATCATGCTTTTGCAAAATATCTAAAAAGTCATTTACTCCAATATCATTTAGTCCTCTTTCTACTTTCGAGTAAAATGAAACAGAAATAACTCCAGCCACCATTTCTGTTTGAGTCAATCCTAATTCTTGACGTAAGCTTTTTAATTTTTTACCTATATAGTTCATTTAATCTCCTATCTTTTTATGCTATATATGACTTCACAATTATGAGCACATTTGAGAAAGCTGGCAAAACTTATTATTTAATTTTAATAAAATGAGCTAAAAGAACAATGGTGTTAAACTAAAGAGTCTAAGTTTGTTATAATTTAAGGTATTAACAACATTTTAATATAACAACTTTAGGAGATTTGACATGCCAAATTTTCATAATACTAAACTTAAAAAAGAAGTAGTTTTAAGAGATCCAGTTCACGAATACATTCACATTGAAGACAAGGTTATACTTAATATCTTGAAAACCAAGGAATTTCAAAGAATGCGCAGAATTAAGCAACTTGGTCCTATTGCCTATGTTTTTCCAGGTGCAACACATACTCGATTCGAGCATAATCTAGGAGTTTATGAGTTAACTCGCAGGATTTGTAATATTTTTGCAAAAAAATACCCATCGCAACGTTCAGGCGATGGACTTTGGGATGATAGCAACAGATTATTAGTCGAGTGTGCCGGACTTCTGCATGATATTGGGCATGGTCCATATTCACATACCTTTGAGCACCTTTTTGACACAAATCATGAAAAAATTGGGCAAAAGATTATTACTGACCCCAGTACAGAAGTTAACCAAGTCTTGCAAACTGTTTCCCCGAATTTTCCAGGTCTTGTAGCCAGCGTCATTGCCAAAACTTATCCCAATCCACAAGTAGTCAAAATGATTTCTAGTCAAGCAGATGCCGACAGAATGGATTACTTGCAGCGCGATGCTTACTTCACTGGAGTTACTTATGGGAAATTTGATTTATCCAGAATTTTGCAAGAAATCCGTCCCTACAGCGAAGGAATTTGCTTTACCATGGCAGGAATGCATGCCGTTGAAGATTATATTGTTTCTCGTTATCAAATGTATCAACAAGTTTATTTCCACAGAGTGGGACGTTCAATGGAAGTTATTTTACAGCATTTGCTTGAAAGAGCCAAAATCATTTACCAGCAAGGTAATTTGCCAGTTACTCCTAGTTTAGCAAAATTTCTAGCCAATGACTGGACACTTGATGATTACTTGAAGCTAGATGATGGCGTAATGGAAACCAATTTTTCAATGTGGACAAAAGCTAATGACCCAATTCTCTCTGACTTAGCAAAGCGTTATCTCTTCAGAAAGCCTTTAGCCAGTGTATGTATCAATCAAGAAACCAAAAATTTGTTGCCAAAATTAAAAGGTTTAATCAAACAAGCGGGTTTTGATCCAAATTATTATACGGATACCAACTCAGCTTTCGATGAACCTTATGATGCTTATAAACCCTCTGGTAAAAATGCTAACAGTCAAATTGAAATCATGCAAGACGATGGGCAATTAATCGAATTGTCACATTTAAGCCCCCTCGTACGTTCATTGAATGGAACGTTGCAAGGTGATGAACGATTCTTCTTTCCTAAAATCATGATGTCAAATAGTGATGAGCCCCAAATTTTTGATCCATTATACCAAAGATTTCAACGTTATGTTAAAAATGGTACCTTGAGGTACTTGAGAAAGCCAAAGAAATAAAATAAGCAGCTGAATCGCTGATTCAGTTGCTTTTACTACTTTTGTTGTGATTTAAGTTAAAAATATAATTCTTTTCAATCTTTAACATTTTTGACCAAATGAATTTCTCTGTCGAATAGCTGTTTCATTTGTTCATTAAAACTGTGAGCGATAAAAATAACAGTAGCAGAAGTGGACGTCACTTCATGCAAGATTTGCATAGTAGCTTGCTGATCGATTGCACTAGTTCCCTCATCAATCAAAATTATTTCACTTTGATGAACTAAAGCCCGCACCAGAACAATTTTTTGTCTTTGTCCTCCCGAGATATTTAACTTGTTCAAATCGATTTTTTGATTTAGTCCATCGTCAAATTTGGCAATGTCTCCCGCTAATTGTACTTTTTCAACCAATGACGGTAAAGCGCTTTTTAATTTGTCTACAAACATCGTCATATTGTCAGCAACGCTCACCGGAAAAAGCACTGGATCTTGGGGAATATAGCCAATTTTACTCATATCTGGGTTAACAACAGCACCATCCTTGTCTTTAAAAACAATCTGCCCTGAAGTTGGTTTGATTTGTCCGAGAATGAGTTTAAACAAAGTTGATTTTCCAGCTCCAGAATCACCAGTCAGAAGCACTTTTTCACCTGACTTAATATTAATGTCTGGAAAAATTAGGCTTTCACCATTAGGAAATTGCAAACTAAGATCATGGGTACTAAGTGATGCTGGAGTTGCTACTTCTTCAGCTTGCTCTTTTTTAACTGGCGCAGCCGTTTGGGCAATCTCCTGATTTAAAGTTTTGGAGCCCTTTATTTGTCCATAACGACTAACTATGATTTGAATACTTTGCCTTAAGTAGAAATTACAATTGCCTACTCCAGTAATTGCACCAAATGCTACTATTTTAGCTTGAAACAAATAACCCGTTAGTAAGAATAAAATTAATGAAAAAGAAACTGATACCAATCCATTAATTATACTTAGTAATTGTGTAACCCCATTTTGCTTGACATAAGCATCTTCTAGCTCCTTAGCTGCATCATTAGTTACTTTAAATAGTTTTCCTCCGGCAAAATAACGTTGTAGTTCTTCAAGGCCATTAAGCCACTTTTCTAAGCAATCGAGATATTGATTATTACTCTTTGAAATCTTGGTCATTGAATTTTGTAGTGGCTTTTCTAATAATTTTGGTAACAATAATGAAATAGCTACCATCAAAATAATTGTGAGAAGTAAACTCCAGTGTAATGAAATAAGCAGAACAATTACAGATACTAAATTAATAACACCACCAATTAGACCAAAAAATGGTGCAAAATAATTTTCTTGGCTCTGATTCAGGTCATTTGTTAATCGATTTTGAATCTGGGCAACAGAATGCTCTTTTTGATCCGCATAAAAGTGAGATACAGATCTTTTTCTGATATGAAAATTAAATTCCTCTTGTTGTTTTGATAGAAGGAACGCATGCAGTCCTTGTATTATATATTGAAATAGGAAAGGCATAAATGAAATGACATTTATAATTAAAAACTGTTGGAATTTCTGTTGCTGAATTGCTGTGGTTTCAAGCATAATTAATTGTGTAGTTACAATTGGTAAAGTCCACTCTAAAACGGTAATCAAAATTAGTATCATGAAGCGTAAAGGGTTTTGCTTATAAAAGTCCTTAATTGTCATAATATCTTACCTCCTTTTTATTGCTTTATGTTTTCGTTAAGTGAATTTCTCTGTCAAACATTTCTTTCATTTGATCATTAAAGCTGTGTGCAATAAAGATTACTGTAGCAGAACTCGATGTGATTTCCCGCAAAATTTGCATTGTCGCTTGCTGGTCAATAGCACTGGTTCCTTCATCAATCAAAAAAATTTCACTTTGATGGACTAAAGCTCGTACTAGAACAATCTTTTGTCTTTGACCACCAGAAATATTCAATTTGTTTAAATCGATTTTTTGTTCTAAACCATCATCAAACTTGGCAATATCGCCAGCAAGTTGAACTTTTTCAACTAATTGTGGCAGTGCACTTTTTAATTTATCGGAAAACATAGTCATGTTATCAGCAATAGTTACCGGAAAAAGCACAGGGTCTTGCGGAATATAGCCAATTTTACTCATATCTGGATTAATCCTTGAACCATCTTTATCTTTAAATATGATTTGTCCAGAACTTGGCTTGATTTGTCCTAAAATAAGTTTAAACAATGTTGATTTGCCAGCTCCTGAATCTCCAGTCAACAGTATTTTTTCACCTTGTTCAATATTAATATCAGGAAACTGCAACCTTTCACCATTGGGAAATTTTAAATTAAGATTGTGAGTGCTAATAGCGACTGGTCTTACCTTTTTTGCAGTTTTCACCTTTTTTACTGGTGTCGCTGTTTTAGCAATTTCTTTATTTAGAGTTTCGGACCCCTTCATTTTCCCATAAGAGGTTACTATAATCTGAATTCCCTGTCTCAAATATGATTGGCAGTTGCCCACTCCAGTAATGGCACCAAACACAACTAGTTTTTGTTGAAACAAATAACCAACTAATGAAAATAAAATCAAAGAGAAAATAGCCGATACTAGGCCATTTATTACGGTTAGTAGTTGCATAGCACCATTCTGTTTAACATTAGCATCTTCTAAATTTTTAGCAGCTTTACTCGTTACCTTAAATAATTTTGCACCACTAAAATAGCGTTGTATTTCTGCAAGACCATTAAGCCATTTCTCCAGGCAATCTAGATATTTTTGGTTGGTCTTAGAAACTTGAATCATTGAATTTTGCAAGGGCTTCTCCAACAGCTTTGGCAAAATTAAGGAGATTAGTACCATTATTGATATGGTAACAAGCAAACTCCAATGTAATGAAACCAATAATATAATGGTAGAAACTATAATGACTACTCCCCCAATTAAGCTAAAAAAAGGAGTAATATAATTTTGCTGACTTTGAACTATATCATTCGTTAACCGGTTTTGAACTTGTGCTACTGCATGGTCTTTTTGATCTGCATAAAAATGTTTAGTGGTTTTATCTCTGATTGCAACATTATATTGCTCTTCCTGCTGAGACAAAATATATTGTGACAGCCCTTGCAGTAGATAATCTGCCATTAAACATACAAAAGCACATACATTAACAATTAAAAATATTTTAAAATTGCCTTGTTGAATTGCCGTAGTTTCTATAATACTGAGTACAGTACCAAGAATTGGCAGTGCATATAAACCAATATTGATTAAAAGTAAAACAATAAAGCGTAAAGGATTTATCTTATAAAATTCTTTAATTGTCATTTTGATTACCTGATTTTTTACTTGATTTTAAATTGATTTGATAATCAAACTTGTCTTTTAGTTCCGGACTGAAGTTATGTGCAATCATTAAAAGTGTTTTATCGGTATCGAGCAAATTGCCAATAATTTCACTGGTAGATTTACTATCAACTGCACTAGTTGCTTCATCAAGTAACAAAAATGGTTCATCATGAATTTCGGCTCTGGCCAAAACTACTTTTTGTCTTTGTCCACCTGATAAATTGCCTTGATCTAAATCGACCGTTGTATTAATTTGATTTGGAAACTTGGCTAAATCTGGCACCAATTGAACTTTTTTAACAGCTTCTTTTAGTTTGCTAACCAGTTTACTGTTAAACATCGTAATATTATTTGCAATAGTATCAGGAAAGAGCGTTGCATCTTGTGCTATGTAACCTAGTCGAGCTTGCTGAGGCGATATTTTAGTCCCGTCTTGAGCAGTAAAGAAGACCTCACCAGTTTTGGGCTTAAGTTGTCCGAGCAGGACTTTGAATAGAGTTGACTTACCTGTGCCTGAATCTCCTGAAAGTAAGACCTTATCGCCTTTATTAATAGTAAAATCAGGATAAGATATACTTTCTCCATTTTGATATTGCACTTTCAAATTGTGACATTCAACACCATAAACAACCGTTCCAGGCTTTTTTTCAGGTATTGGTTTTGTTAAATCAGCAATTTCCTGACGTAACTTTTTGGTTGATCTCATTTGCGTCATTGCGTTGATAACTTCCCAGAGACCATTAAAAATGGTCGAAGCAAAGCTACCTGTTATAAACCAATCACCCAAAGTGATTATATGATTAAAAAATAGTAATCCACTGAATAAACTTGACCCAATTTGACCATTAGCATTACCTAAGCCGTTAATACTAATCGAGATCCCTTGTACTTTTTTTCTATAAACATTGGCTTCTGCCAGTTTCCGACTATCTTGACCAAGCGCTCTATCTAGTCGGCCACTTGCACTGTATCTGCGCAATTCACTTAAACCAGAAAACCAATTTTCAATTGTATTTAAAAGCTGTGCGTTTTTCTTGGCTGCTGCGGCTGTGGAATTAGATAACTTTTTTGTCATAATTTTAGGTAGAGTCAACACAATAATTGCTGCTACAGCAACAAATAAAATTAATGACCAGTGAAGAGTTATCAATGTACCAATTGCGAAGATAAGACTTAACAAGTTGGTCCAAATTTGAATCCAAGGCGTAGCATAATCGTCTGTTAAAATCTTGAGATTATTACCTAACTCATTTTGTATTTCTGATACCTTATAACCGCCAGAATTGTAATACCGCCGCATTATTTGGGAACGAATATTATGTAAGCATTCTTGAACTTGCTTATTAAACAAAAATGTTCCCAATGGTAAGGACAAAACAGTGAAGATTGAGACAATAAAATCAATGACTAACCAAAATACAAATCTGTCCCAGTTGCCTCTTGTTAAATCATTGATTGCATATTTAAAAAGGTATGTTGCCAATGTTCCACAAATGGCATAACATAAGAAAATAATTAGAATGAAAATTCCTCGAAAAATATTGGTTTTAAAAAGATCTTTAAGTGACATTGCTCTTTTATCCTTTCATCTTTGGTATGTTTTTATTAAACTTTAATTTTATTTTTAATGCAATAGGATTTCACTAAGGGGTCAATAAAGCTGACTAAGTGGTAATTCTGTCAAACTAAAAGATCTGCTTAAGTTAAGCAGATCTTAGTAAATTCTGTATTCAATTAATGTTTATCTTTTTCATATCTGGTGTTAAACAATGGACTAAGTGGTTCATGCTTCTGAATGCATTTAATTGCATCCCCAATAAGCGGACCAACAGATACCAGAAGAGTTTTTTCCAATTTCTTTTCTACTGGTTGATTAATAGAATCAGTTAGAACCAGATTTTTAATCGGAGAATCATTCAATCTTTGAATAGCAGGTCCTGATAAAACTGCGTGCGTAGCACTGGCATAAACTTCAGTTGCCCCAGCATCTATTAAAGCTTGGGCAGCTAGAGTAATCGTACCCGCAGTATCAATCATATCATCAATAATGATAGCGCGTTTACCTTTAACGTTGCCAATAATATTCATTACTTCTGAAACATTGGCTCGTGGACGGCGTTTATCGACAATTGCAATTGGTGTCTTTAAAAACTCTGCTAACTTGCGGGCACGCGTTACGCCACCATGATCAGGTGAAACGACAACAGCATCTTTTTGCAAATTGTTTCTCAAAAAGTAATCAGCAAGTAGTGGTGCACCCATTAAGTTGTCAACAGGGATATCAAAGAATCCTTGAATTTGTGGTGCATGTAAATCAAGTGACAAGACCCTGGTAGCTCCAGCTTCTTGCAACATGTCAGCAACTAACTTAGCAGTGATTGGTTCACGTGGTCTAGTCTTACGATCTTGGCGAGCATAACCATAATAAGGAATCACGATATTAATTGTTTGTGCACTTGCACGGCGCACAGCATCAATCATGATTAATAATTCCATTAGGTTATCATTAACCGGTACACTGGTTGACTGAATCAAATAGACATCTTTACCCCGGACAGATTCGTCAATGTTAATTTGAATTTCACCATCGCTAAAGCGTTGCACGCTGGACTTACTCAGGGGTACCCCCACCCGCTGTGCAATTTTTTCCGCCAGCGGAACATTGGAATTGAGGGCAAACAACATCATATTGTCTTTATAAGACATAATTTCCTCCGTATTAAAATTGTTAACAACTTATTATTTTACCAAAAGTTGTCTGAAAAAGTTACTTCCTATATTATTATTCAACTTTAACGAACGACATTCAAGCCCTGAATCTTAGTTTATGTAGTAATTTACTGAAGTTTTAAGTAAACTTCAGTAAATACCAGAACGAAGATTATTGTTATTCTGAAAAATTTTCTCCTCATAGTTAATAATAGAAATTTTCTTTTCTATATTATTTGGAATTAAAAAAAGTGTTCCTTATAATTATAGCTTTTGCTATTAAGGAACACTTAACTGAAACTTTTAATTCAAACTATTTAAAACGTCACTTACAATGCCATGATGTTTAGCTAACAATTGTTTGGCTACTATTTTACTTTTACCCGTTTTAGCCATCACTATTGCAAGAGCAACATCATTGTCTGCTTTTTTTAAAAAGCTCAGAGCTTTAGCAGTCGGAATTGCTACCGTTTCACTAATAATACGGCAGGCACGATCAACTAGCTTATCGTTGGTTGGTTGCACATCAACCATCACATTTTGATAAACTTTGCCTTGTCTTATCATTACACAGGTTGAGATCATATTTAAAATCATTTTTTGAGCAGTACCGGCTTTCATACGGGTTGAGCCGGTTATCACTTCAGGACCAACCACAGCATTAATTGCAATTTCAGCGATTTGACCTATCACTGAATTTGGCACACAAGCTACGGCTATAGTTAGAGCTTGAACTTTAGCGGCATATTTTAACCCGCCAATAACATAAGGAGTTCGGCCACTGGCAGCTAAACCAATAACAATGTCATTTGCCGTTAATTTAAGATTTTTCAGGTCAGTTTCTCCCATCGTGATGGAATCTTCTGCACCCTCTACAGCAGCAAACATAGCTTTTTCGCCACCTGCAATCAAGCCAATTGCTCTTTCCGGCTTAATACCGTATGTCGGAACTAGTTCAGCTGCATCAAGCACGCCTAATCGTCCACTAGTTCCAGCGCCAATATAGATTAAACGACCACCCCGGCCATATCTTTTTGCAGACTCATCAATTGCAAGTGCAATTTGTTTTTCGGCTCGCGCAACAGCAAGAGCTACTTTTTGATCTTCAGCATTAATTGTTTTGACCATATCCATTGTAGACATCGTATCAATGTGTGTTGTTGCGGGATTTCGCGCTTCAGTTTCTAAGTTTTTAATTTCCATATTCTATCCGTAAATTAATTCGTTTTACAGTTGCAACAATCTGATTGGCAGTAACCTTGCCTGTAGCAATAGGAGAAATACTTGTGACATCTTCCATATTGTTAATCATTACCATCACGTCTGTTGGCTTGCCCGCAGCTTTGATAGCTGGAACATCCATTTGAGCAATAACGTCACCGCGTTTAACATACTGTCCACTTTTTACTTTTATTTCAAATGGAGCTCCCTTTAATTCAACAGTGTCAATTCCAAAATGCAAGACTAATTCCAATGGACCTTGATCTGATTCCATTGTAACTGCGTGTTTCGTATCCATAATTGTTAAAATACGTCCATCAACTGGAGCAACAATTTTACCATCATTATCAGGAATTACAGCAAAGCCGTCCCCCAGCATTTTTTGAGCAAAAACATCATCTTTTACAGCAGATAATTCTTCCAATTCACCATTCACGGGACTGGCTAAATTAACAGCCACACTTTCATGACTTGTTTTATCATCCTCGGGATTAACAAAAGAGCCATCCTCATTTTTAGCAACTACAGCGCTCTTAGGTACGCCAAAGAAATAAGTTAGAATAAAGCCGCCAATATAAGCTGCTAATAAACCAATACAATAATTTAATGCTTTATTGTGGGCAATTAACGGAATTAAAGCAATACCAGATGTACCAATAGCGATTGAGCCGACATTGCCGAAGGCTCCTAAAACGGCACCACCAATACCACCGCCTAAACATGCAGTAATAAAGGGACGACCTAAAGGAAGAGAAACACCATAAATTAGTGGCTCACCTACTCCTAAAATTCCGACGGGCAAAGCCCCCTTAATCAGCTTAGTTAATTCTTTGTTCTTACGACATTTAACCCATAAAGCAATTGCAGTACCTACTTGTCCGGCACCCGCCATTGCTAAAATAGGCAATAACGGCGTATAACCCATCTTTTGAATCATTTGCAAATGAATTGGCGTTAAAATTTGATGCAAGCCAAACATAACCATTGGTAAGAACACTGCACCCAAAATAAAGCCGGCAACAGGTCCACCAACCTTTAAGACCCAGTTAATTCCGCCAATAAGTGAGTTTGAAACCCAACCAGCAAAAGGCATAATGATAAAAATAGTAATTAGACTCATTACTAATAAAGTTAAAAATGGCGTGAAGATGATATCAACTGAATCAGCCATATATTTGTGGAAAAATTTTTCAACATATGACAGTAGCCATACTGCAAGTAAAACTCCGATGATACCACCCTGTCCGGCAGCTAACGGCTGACCATTAAAAATATTTGGTATTACCATAGGAGCTACCACACCAGGCAGCATTACTACACCACCGATGATACCACCAAGTCCAGGTGTGGCATTAAATTCCTTAGCAGCATTAATACCAACATAAATATTTAAGTAGGCAAATAGTCCATTGGCAATCACACCTAAAACGGTGATGCCTAAGTTCCAGCTTGCCGGCAGCATTTTGGCTGTCAACATATTTCTTAAAATACCTGATACACCAGAAATTAAACCAGCACCAACAAATGCTGGAATTAAAGGTATGAAGATAGACGAAATATGTTGTAAGACTGCACGCCACCAAGTTTGCTTTAAACTGGCTTTATGGGCTGCGTGAACTTCTTCAGCTTTCTCCATAACTTCGCTCTTGTCTTTTTGATAAGAACTTTCCTTAGCTGTTACATCTGGAAAAGGATCATTTTCATTTACTCCAGCTGCATTAACCATGCTTTGAGCAACTTTAGCATTAACACCAGGACCTAAAACTACTTCCAGCGTTTCACCATCAACTACTCCCAAAATGTCTTTAACTTGTTTTAAACCAGCTAAATCCACTTTAGATTTATCCCTGACCGTAATTCTCACTCTGGTCATACAATGGTATAAAGATTTAACGTTTGCAATACCACCAATATGATCATAGATTTCTTGGCCTATTTCGGAATATTTATCTGTACTCATTTTTTCCTCCTTTTTTAAAGACAAAATAAGTATATTATTTATTAGACCAATTTGCAATCTATGATATAATTTTGCTAAAATATATAGTTCATTGGATTATACCAATTTTAATAAAGATAGAGTACAAAACCCCATACAAATTTTATTCACTTGCAGCAATGAAAATGATGCTTTGCCTTGCACCTATTTGATTCAAAAGTGGTAAATCATCAGCTACCACGTGTCCCAATACGTTAACTTTCTCGTCAGCTGGTAAATCACGTTTAGTTATTTGTAATTCACCCTGATAACGCAAATATAATTTATTGTCACAGGTAATTGTCCCTTTTGATCGAGTCCCAGGATTTCCCTGGGGTGCGACATCAAATAACTGACGGCTACGCCCCTCCGTTAACCTTACTACATCTCGCGCTACATCCGGACGATTATGCCATTCAGAATTAAATAGTTCAGGCAAGTTTTCATCAATGCGAAGTGTAATAATCTGCTTTTTAGTGTAATTTTTAAAACTATCAATCATTTGCGGTGATAAAGAAGCATCCCCAATAAAAACATGGTCACAAGCTAAGCGTTTTAATTCCAACATTGCAGCTAAAGGATTCTCTGCTCTATGCTTTTCAAGAGTTGGCAGTCCAGCGTGAATAGGTCCACGCAGAACATCATCACCAGCGACAAATGCCATTGTTGCTAAATTCATGTGATGTAACCAATCATTTTTCTCTTTTAACCAATTCGAATCTAGACCGGTTTCTGGTCGCGGATAAAAATTATGCCAAGCTTGCAAATTTTCGAAGTTGGCACCGTGCTCTCGTAAAGCTGTGACGTCATCTTCATTGATAGTACTAGCGTTCAGAGCAACTGGCATTTTCTGTGAAAGCTTTGCTACAGTAGCTGGTGACACGCCATCGTCTATTCTAAGGCCAGTCAAGCCCAAGCTTTCAATCTGCTCTTCATTTTCAAGTGCAAGTCCTAGCCTTGCCATACCACTTTCAGAAACGTCAGCAATGACAGCAGTTTCTAAGTTCTTACACCATTTGGTGAGCTCTGCTAATCTTTTTAATATTACTTTGGGATCATCTTCAGGAATATGAAGTGAAGTAAAAATAGTTGTTAACCCCGCATTGCGCATCGCAAGTATATAATTATAATCATCAGCCGTTAGATCACGGTTTAGATATATCGAAAAACCCAGCATTTATTCTATTTCTCCCTTAGTGTGAAATCACTTACATGGACCATTATACTATTTTATTTTGTTAAAACATGTACACAAATAAAAAGCCGTGAGTTAATTTGCTCACAGCTTGAATATTTAAGCTAAATGAATTAGCTTTGTTTCATTATAAACGTACTCCAAGGTTTCACGGCTTTTAGCAAGTCTAAATTATCTCCGTATAAGTGTCCCACAAGATTACGTCTGCCGTCATTTTCAAACGGCTTTAACACAATTTGTAGTTCTCCTTTATACCGTGGGTATTTGTCATTAACAACAACTATATCCCCTCTTGTAAAAGAGGCTTTATCATTGTTATGAGCTGGAATATTTTCTTTAGCATAAACCACACGAGGTTTAGTATCACGTAATAAGAATTCTGATGCATCACCGCGGTACAAATGGGGCTCTTTTAAGCAAATCGTTTGCTCAATTGGTAAAACACCATCTTCAAATACAATTTTCAAAGTAGGATAGGCACTGTTAAAAGCTTTTGCTGCAGCAGCTAATTCATTTTCACTGGCAAAAGCATTGCCAATAATAATGTCATCAATCATTTTACTCAAGCGTAAGTGAGTAACTTGACTAAAAATACTGCGCTTACGATCAGTTTCAAGTGTCGGTAAGCCTTCATGAACAGGCCATGGACCGAATTTAGCATTTTTAGATGAAATAAACGCAGCAGTATGCAATCCATAATCACGATACTTTTGTGAATATTCATTAAAAATTTTTTCACTTAGACCCGTATATTCTTGTGGATAAAAGTTATGACAACCAATTAGATTATCATTCTCTGGGTCATAAGCCATAATACTGTCAAGATAATTAGTACCCCGACTCATATTCAGTTCAATCTTGAGTCCATATTGATTACGAGTCATGGCAGCTTCTTCCATGCCGCTAAAGCCTTCATCTAACCGCAAGCCCCAGACTCCGAGATCACGGAAGAAAACTAGATCATTATAATCAATTTTTAGTTCTTTAAATAAAACAGGGTTAATATCAACTACAGTTTTAAAACCCAAATCATTTGCATACGCAACATCTTTTTTTAATTTTGCAAGTATATCTTCACCACTTGCACTTTTTAACTGCAAAAGTGAGGTGAAAATTCTCCTGTAACCATACTTATGAGCTAAATCCATATATTCTTTATCCCGCTCAAATGTACTTTGCTCAGGATAAAGTGAAATACCCAACTGTTTCATAAAATTAGTGCTCCTTAAACTTTATTAACTTTTTGAGGGTCCACGTTATTAGAAGCAATTACAAATGGTACATAGATCAAGAAACCAACGACCATATTGACAATTTGTAAAATAACTGAACGCCAGTCAATTGTAGCAATGATTGCATTAAGGAATGGCGGCATTGCCCAAGTTGTCTGTACGGCAACTCGGTTTACCAAACCAAGACTTAGGGCGCCATATGCAATTGATACCATAACTAATGGAGCAAGAACAAATGGAATTATGTAAATTGGGTTCAAAACAATTGGCATACCAAACATCATAGGCTCATTAATGTTGAAGATCCCAGGTACGAGTGAAATCTTAGCAACAGCACGTTCATCTTCACGCTTGGAAAAAGCAAGAACGGCTAAAATAAGTAGCAGTGTTGAACCTGCTCCACCAATCCAAACATAAAGGTCAAAGTCGCTTCTAGTCCACATGTACGGTAATGCTTTTTGCATCTTATGGGCATTAGTATTGGCAATCAATGCAGTGGTCCAAATACTTTCTGTAACCGGGGCCAAGACATTTGTCCCATGAATACCAAAGAACCAAAATAGTTGAACTAAGAACACTATGAGTAATAATGAACCATAACCTTGGCCCATCTTCATTAACGGCTCTTGAATTGTTTTGGCAATTAAATCAATCACCGTTGTATTTCTAAGACTGAATAAATAGTTAATAATACCAACAACGAACAAACCAGCGGTTGCAGGAATAATACCTGTAAAGGCATTGGAAACTGCGGGTGGAACGCTGTCAGGCATTTTAATAGTAATATGTCTCTTAACTAAAGCAATGTAAACTGCAACAGAAATAGCACCCATAATCATTATGGTAAAGAAGCCGTAAGCACCAAAGTACTTATTAAAATTGAACCAGCCCCAAGCACTAATATTCTTGCCATTAACAGCCATTTGAGCATCAGTTAATGTTTTTATGTCTCCCTTAGTAAGAACATTTTTTAAGTCAGCTGAAAAGCTCTGAGGCAAGCTCATGATAAAGGTACCTAATGTCAGCAAGCCCCCTGCGATCGGTTCAACTTTATATTGGACACACATGTGATAGCCAAATGTAAAGGCAAACAGCAGGCCTAAAATTGCAGTAGAACCTGTCCATACCAACGCATTGATATTGATAAGCCATTGCATTGAGTTAACAACGCCCGTCCATCCTAGGTTGGTGGGAACATCCCTAAAGATAGCATTTAAGACACTAGCTACTGAACCAGCCAACATAATCGGCATAATTGAGATAAAGGCATCGCGCAATGCAACAAGCCAGCGAACAGAACCGATCTTAGCTGCAACAGGAACGAGATGCTTGTTTAGCCAGTTAATTATAGCATTCATAATAATTCCTCCTACTAATATTTCACTACACTTGCATTATACCATAGCAAATGGAAACGTTTACCATTTTAAAAGCGTAAATTGTTGTGGCTGTATGTTTTATGGCTTTGGTCTACACCAATATAGTTCAATATTCTCTAATCGATATTAGTCAGGTGATCAAAATGGTATATACCATATTTTTTTACTAATAAAATGCATCTTTTTAATTATTATTTAATAAAAAGATGCATCTATTGTTTGTCACCCTCAATGAGAAAGACTTTGATTTAGCTTTTTTCTTTAAATGGACGAAAGGTTTCATGTTTAGTTGAATATTCCACAACCTTCTTTATCTTATTCCCAGTAAACTCTATTAGTGACACCCCATCGAAGCAATATTCTTCTTTTTCTACAGCATCAAAATACCAAGTAACAACAAATTTACCAGTATCAGTTTGTTCAATTTTAAAAATATCCCATTTTAAAACTGTCTGCTCTTTAGACTTCGAATTAATATAGGCTTTTAACTCATCTAACCCTTCATAAGTAGCGCCATAGCATTCACGGTAATAGACATCCTGGTTAAACCAGCTATCAAGAGCAGAAAAATCTTTTTTAAGCCAAGAGTTAAAGTAATATCTGATAGTTCGTTCGTTTTCTATAGTTTGACTGGAATTTGATAACATAATATTCATCTCCTAATTTATAATAAATTAAGTCTGCATTTAGTTAATAAGTAACTGATTTTCATAATTCACCTGATTAAACATATGGTTTAATGCCCAATAATCGTGTCTTAATTCTTTTTGGTCGTTGCAAAATGCACTGTATCTATAGGCCTAATCATCCTCTTTTGATAATTACATGCTACAGCATACCTGCTTGCACACATAAACTACATTGTTGAACTTTGATAATAACTGAATGGCATAAAATTACCATCTCCTAAAAGATTAACCCTACTCCAAGAGGTTTGGAAACGATAGCAATTAATCCCTAAATCAATAAATATATACAGATCTTCTGGATAGCGGTGATATTTATCGATATCTATACCTTAATTGAACTGCCACCTTTTGCTCTATGAACGTCATAAACTGACTTTCCTTATCTCCCTTTTTGACAGCTACATCAGTTTGCATACTAGATGTAGAGCTGACCTACAAAAAGTTTTTTCGTGAAAATCTTTTTTACCATTTCCTCGCCTCATTTCATTTATTTGAAACGTTTCAATAATATTACATAAAAATGGTTTTAGTAAGTGAAGTACCTAACTAATTCACTACAAAATCATATAGAAAAACGACATCTCCAAAAGATGTCGTCATATTTTGAAATGCCAGAGCACTAATTATTTGTTGCAGCATAGTCAGAAATATTTAAAGTTTGTTGGAAGCCATTAGCGCTTGTAACAGTCAGTACTGTATTATTATTGCTAAACTGAACGGCACTTTTATCAACGCCGTTGACGCTGGCAACCAAATCAACTATTTGATTAGATTCATTGATCGTCAAATTTTTCAAATCATTAACTACTACTTTTTTGCCATTTAAGGCTGCTTTCGCATTATTTATTTGGTTTACTATATCACTAACTTGGGCCACCGTTGCGATAGCTGTATTAACTTGACTACCACTTGAAATGGCTGAATCATAGGCATTACGCAGAGCTTTAGCGGAAAGCTTATATGAATCACTCGCTTTAACTGCTGCATCTTGAGTTAATAAGTCTTGCAGCGCCTTTTTATCAGTTGAAGTAGCAGTAACCGTCTGACCTTTAGCTGTCTCCGGAGTATTGACTGGCGTTAGTTTAACACCACTAACTTTACTAATATCGTCTTGCTTAATATAACCGTTCTTGTCACTTTGTAATTTATAGAACAATTCGGCTTTATTATCATCCTTTACCCAGATGTACCTTAATTCTGTCACACGTGCCCTGTGGCCTTTAGCAAAAGTTTTGGTTGGTTGTGCCACACCTTTACTGTTATACACATTAGTAGTACGAGCTAAAGTAATTGTTGTGACGTCTGTATCATCTTCAGGTTTTGAATTTGTTGGCTGCAATTGTTTGCCAGAAACTATACCAACGTTATTCTTCTTAACCCATTGATCTTCACCAGGGAAGTTATCGTCTTTAATCCGATAAAACAGCTTTTTGCCAATATATTTGAGTTGATCAACTGTGATTTTTTCGTCTTTTCTAATTAAAGTTTTAGTGGAGTGACCATTACCATCGTAAATATAAGCATTATGACTTAATGTGATCACTGTAGGATCATTCTGGTTGTCACTTGGTGAATTATCATCCTTACCTGGCTTTTTATTAACTGGCTTTAGCTTAGCGCCTGTAGTTTTTCCCACATTAGCTGCCTTAATAAACTGGTTGCTTTGGCCACCAATTCTGTAAAACAACTTTTTACCAATATAAATAAGTTGATCAACTGTAACTGTTTGACCCTTTTTTATCTTCTTTTTCTCGGTTTTACCTTTTGCATCATAAATATAGGCATTATGCTTTATTTTAGCTTTAGTTGTAGCTGCAGGTTTTACAACCTTCTTACCATTAACATAGCCAACATTGGCTGCCTTAACGTAGGCATTGCCACCCAAATTATAATATTCCTTATTTTTGATTGTAACTTTCTGACTAAATGTCAAGGTAATACCTTTGCCTATTTTGGTATTCTTAGCACTACCCATATAGGTCTTCAGTCTCTTGCCATTTTTGTCATAAACATAAGCATTATGACTCAACTTAATCGTATTTTGCTTTGAATTGTTGCTTTTCTTCGTTGCAACCTTGTCAGCTGCTTGAACAGCAGTAAATTGACCTGCTCCTATTACAGGGCTAACACCAATTAACGCAGCAGCCGATATCATCATAAATTTATGACTAAATTTCATTTTGCTTCTCTACCTCGTTATTTATAAAATTCTATCAATACCTAATATTGTATACTAAAAAATGATTGACATAAACAATGTAAAACTTTACTTACTTTTTCTTAATACTCTTGCATAAATGTAAAATACCCGCAAAATTTATTTCACTTATTTTACAAGTTGTAATTTTTCATTAACTCACAGTTTTTATTTACAGCTTATAAGAAATAAACTTAGGCTGTTAAATGCAATCACTTATTATATATGTTTAAATACTATACTAAAATACATTTATAATGGGCATAATTTTTGCACCATTTTTAAAAAAGTATTTTTGTTATTTTTACTAAAAATATCAATAAAAAAGCACTTTTTGTTATATTAATTTTCCCATTGCTACTAAAGCTTTAATTTATTTTATTATATATAATTTTTGCTTTTTATAGTTTATTTTTAAAAACAAGTTATTTATAAAATAATATAAAATAAAATTCAATTATTGACATTTGATAAATCGTCAAGTAAATTGATAGTTGTATAGTATTTAAATAAGAAAGGATATATATATATGCTAGGAAAGAATAATAACAATGAACGGGTGAAAAAAATGGCAATGCAAGATAAGCAAGACCATTTCTCAATTCGCAAATTGAGTATTGGTGCTGCTTCTGTACTGCTTGGCTTTACTTTTTTTGGTTTAAATAGCAAGACAGTTAAGGCTGATACTGTTATTCCAACTCAACAAACTGAAGAAAATACCAAAACTAAAGAGAATATTTCACCTCAAGATACTACCACTCCTCCTGGTAGTATTAGTGATGCTCAAAATTCTACTACTGCTGTTAAAGCAGAAAAAACTAACAAGCCAGAAGATGGACCAAATTTGGCCACATTTTCTGGCTTGAGTTCGTTTTTAAGAGCTACTAGTAGTGATAACAAAGAAAGCGACGCTGCTAAAACAGACAAAACGGAAAGTTCTGTTAACAAGGCTGACAAAAATGATCTACAAGATTCTGCCACTAACACTGAGCAAAATAATAAAGATCAAGGTCAACAAGATCCAGCAACTGGGCAAAAGCCTGGCGACACAACAGACAGTTCAAATACAGCTGATATCACAAATGAAGATCAGACTGATGCAAACGAAGACATTGATACTACTCCAATTGATACTAAGGAGCAAGAAGACTCCAGTCCAACTAGAAGTGTAAGTACCTGGGAAGGTTTTGTCAAAGCCTATCAGAATATCAATGTAAGCGAGATTGATATTACAGCTGACATTCGTTCCAATAAGGGTAATGGACGTGACTCTTTAAACTTTCCAGGAAGAAAATTATTAATTAAGTCTGCTGGTGATGCTAAATATACTATAGATTTTAGAAGTATCCATCCCAAAATTAAGAATAATACCATTGGTGATATTACCTATGAAAATTTAACACTCATGAGTGCTGATTATTTTGGTGTAGTTAATACTCATGGGGGAAAGTCAGCAAGAGTAACTTTTAGGAATATTGACTTTACGGGTTCACAATTATTATATACCGATAGTAACACCGACATTATTTTCGAAGGCATCATCAATGCGGAAACGCATGAAATGCCTATGGAAACAGGCGGGTTAGATGATGGCAGTAAGCAGCAGTTGCTAGAATTTACTAAGGATAATAACAGTATTACTTTTAAAGCTGGCTGTAAGTTCACCGGTGCAACATTTGGCGGTACCCTAATTGAAATGAAAGGGAAAAACAATGTGCTTAATGTTGAAGATGGAGCCGATGTTACCCTTACTCCACTTAAGACATATAACGGGAAAAATGGTGCCAATAATGGTCAATACACAAGACCAATCAGTGCAATCTATATTGAAGGCGACAGTCAGGTAAATGTTAACGGTACAGTAACCATTCGCATTGGTGAAAGTGAAGGACTTAAGTATGATGGTGTACAAAATGCTGGTCAGGCAAGAGCAATTTACTTAGAATCTAAAACATCAAAAGTTAACATTGGTAGAGGCGGCACTATTAACGTCAACACAAACGGCAATATTTCTACTAAAAATGGCCAACACTTAATTTATGTAGGTGGTGATTTCACCATTCATTCAGGCGGCGCCTTGAAAATTACCGGTGAAAACATGGGTAAATACTCAGGTACCTTAGTACAGATAGACGGTAAAGCCAATGTCCAAAATGGTGGTTTTGAAATTCAACTGGTTGGTGATGCGGGTACTGGAGCAATTAAACTGGTTGATGTTGCAAAAACTGGTAAACTGATTGTTAATAACCCTACTTCTCTGGTTTTGGACGCACATCTGAATCCAAATGGCGCTACCAGTATCATCGGTGATAGCCAAATTACAGTCACCAATGTGCGGCAGCTATTAAACCTCAATGATTTCTTAGGCAAAACAGACGGTAGTCAGAACAATTTAGTGTTACCTCCTTTTCACGTTTTACAGGTTGAAAAGACCAAAAAAACAATTGCTGTCAATACACTGGAATTATTAAACGGCATGAGAAAATTTGACCTTGATCAAGTTAAAAATGACAACCCTCAACTCGCTGAAATCCTTAATAATCTACCAGACAGCATTAAGAAACTGCTTGAGACTAATAATGGTAAAACATACGATGATCTCTTTGATGCTGTCATTGAAGCTGCTTTTTCCAACAAAGAAAATCCGGGTTACAATAACATCAGATTTATACCGGCTAACCCAAGTGGGTTCTTAGACATAGACCCGGCAAACGTCACAGTAACCGATCAAGAAGATGGTTCGAAGATTATTAAAGGACAGGTTTTAAACTATACTCCAGCAAATGACGGTCCAGCTAGTGACAACTTATTCCAAAGTGTATTACCAGGTGGTACTGAGGCCTATGTTTTAGCCAGTTTCAAGGATAGTGGTGTTTACAAAAATGGTCAGACCATTATTGATTCAACAATAGATAACCCTTATGCAGAAACCGTTGATACATACCGCGGCGAAGCGAATGACTTGCCACTTTTGCCAACTAAATTTGCTGCTAAAGTTGCTGCAGATGGCACCTTTACCATTACCCTTCCTCCTGAAATTACCACCAAGATGGCTAAAGACGCTACCATTCAGCTAACTCCTCATGCGAACTTTATTGAATATAGTCCGTTAGACATTGCTGATGGCATTCGACCTACTATAGTTAGTCTGGGGATCAAGCCGTTTAGTGAAATACAACAAGAAGCTGCTCAAGCAATTAAAGATGCAATTAGCACAGCTAAAGACAATAAGCCAAAAAGTTTAACTGAAGATCAGGAAAAAGCATTTACAGATGCAATGAATGAGGCTGCCAAGTATGCTGCTAATATTAAGGATAGCAATTACGAGTCTGATAAATCAGTTTACGGGGTGCAATCTTCCAAAACTGCAATTAGTGAAATAAATAAAAGGAAAAAGACGGCTTTAGACATAGTGGCAAAGGCTGTACAAGCAGCCAAAGGTCAAGCAGACTTTGAAAAAGCAAAATCTGATGCAATTACAAAATTAACTCAACAGGCCAATGATCAAATTTCTAAGTTTCCTTCACAGGCACAAACTATAATTAATGCAAAAGAGCAAGCCATCAGCAATGTACAAGCACCTGAAACAAATAACACTAATATTGAACAAGTTGTCAGTGACGGTATTGACGCCATCAACCAAATTGGGAAAGATTACCGTGATAATGCCAAAACAGATATCAATCAAGCAATTTCAAACGTCGAAAAGGCCATTGACGAAGTCGCAAAAGACGAAAATGTCAAATCGCCTGTTGACGAATTAATTACCGGCTTAAAAGACAGACTAAAGAGGCCAAAAGAAATTGTTGCCACTGACGGTGATCTTGATCAAGACGATAATGAAAAAGCTATTAATAACCATCAAAAAGAAGCAAAAGATGCAATTCAAGGCGTGCAAGATACTGTTGATGCCATCAAGGCTTTAGAAGAAGCTGCTAAAAAGCAAATTACACAACATGCAGATGATAAAGAGGACATCCAAGGTGCTTTAAATCAAGCTATCAAAGATATTATTAACAGCAATAACCCTAAAGATGACGTTAATAAGGGGCTTGATAATATTAATGGCACACATGCCAACAAGGAAAGAGAAAAGGCAGCAAATGATATTAATGAAGCTGCTGCTAAAGCTATAGAGCGGATTAAGAATTCTGGTTTATCTGAAGATGAACAACAGCCCTACCTTGATGAAGTAAAGCAAGCGGTTGCTGACGCGACAGCTACAACTGGCGATACTGGCAAATCTATTTACGGCACTGATGACGATGAAATTATCAATAAGAGAAAAGCTGCTGCTGAGAGTTTAATCAATAAAGCTGCTGCTAAGTCAGAAACTGTTGGTTATACTAAAGGTTATGAAAATGTTCTCGGCAAAGTCAACAAGGTCGAGACAGCTTTAAAAGATGCATTAACGGCAATTGATAAAATTGAAGATAATGCTGACAGCAGTCAAAATATTACCCAAACTGTGAAAACGGCAAAAGATAATATTTTAAACGCATTTAAGGATGACGCTAAAGCACAGGTTAAGGCAGATGCAGATACGGCTAAAGGCAATTTAGGAGTAACTAAAGAGACAAATATTGATAACGCAGTCAAAAACGTTGATAAAGCCATCGACAGTCACAGTTCTGCTGCTGACATCAAGCAAGACATTATTGATGGTAAAAAGAATGTTTTAGACGCGTATAAATCTGCTGCTAAGAATCAACTGGAAACAGCCAAAAAAGCTGTTGTTGATCAAATTCAAAAGAATCCTAATCTAACAGCTAAAAATAAAGATGAAGCTGTAAGCAAAGCCAATGATTTGCTTAGTGGAAATCAGGGTTATAACGACCGCATTGATAAGGGAGAAACTCTAGCAGATGTTGATGAAGCTACCAAAGAAGGTACTGCTGCATTAAACGATTTACTTAATGAGCAAAACCTCAGGGGTCAACGTAATCAAGCTATAACAGATATTCAGAATGCTAAAGACAAAGCCATCTCCACGATTAAAAATGATAATAATCTGAGCGCTGAAGACAAAACTAAATACCAAGATTTAATTAACGCAGCTGCAGATACTGGTGTCGCTAATGTCACTCAAGATGATAATGAAACCGCAATTGAAACGGATAAAAACAATGCTATTAGTAATATCACAGATTATCTGGAGAATGCTGCTAATGCCGGTACAAACAATTTAGACCAACAACGCCAAGCTGCAATTACGGAAGTTGAGAATGCCGCTAAAGCCGCTAAAAATAAAATAGATGGCTTTGACGATACTGATTTAAGTCCAGAAGCTAAACAACATTATAAAGAAGCTATTGATAAAGACTTTAATAATGCCAAGGCTTTAATTAATGCTGCTAAAGACATCGACGGTGTTAATTCCGCTAAACTAGCAGCTAAAGACAGTATTAACAAGGATTTGGCTGCGGCCCAATTGATAGTCGCAAAATCTCAGGCAACTAAAGCCTTGCAAGAAGAGAGAGAAAAAGACTTAAACACTATCGATCAGGCTTTTAAAGATAATAAAATTAATAGTGAGCAAAAAGATGCTTTAACTAATAAAATTAATGGTTTTTACGAAACAGCAATTGGCAACGTTTATAAAGACTTGACCACCGAACAGGTAGTCAAAGATAGAGATGACGGTATCGATGCTATGGCCAGCGTTGCTGGCAGTATTGCCGACGAACAAGCAAAATTCTTAGAAGAACAAAAAGATGACGCTTTAACTAACGAAGATACTGGACTAAACTCCCTGGCAGAGAAAATTCGTGCAGATATCGAAAAGGATTCTAACCTCTCTGGAAAAGAAAAGAACGGCTACTATGACGAAATTGATAATGCTTTAACAACAGCAAAAACTAATATTCAAAATGCTGACACTAAAGAAGAAATTGATTCCGCAGCTAATGCTGGTCGAGAAGACCTAAACAAGATTCGCGATAAAGCAGCATTGCAGTCTACCAGAAACGCCGCTCTGAAAGAATTACTGAGTGTTTATAACGAAGTCAACGATAAAATTTCCGGCTTACAGAATGTCAACAGTACGACTAAAGAAGGCCTAATTAAGCAGTTAACCAATTACTACGATGATGCAGTTGCCAAAGTAAAGAACGCTGCCATTGATCAAGTTGATACTGAGAAGCAAAAAGGCATCGATAACATGCGTAAGGTAATCAGGGATGCTCAAAGCCTTGATACCAATATTAATATTGCCAAAGATGAAATTGATGAACATGCTAAGCAAGCAATTGATGAAATTAATCAGTCTTCAATGTCTGATGCTGACAAGACAGAGACTATCTCAAAAATCAATGATGAAAAAGATAAAGCTAAGCAGAATATTGAGTCACAAAAGACTAATAACGCAGTTGACAAGGCTAAAAACGACGGTAAAAATGCTATTGATCAAGTCGTAGCAGATGCAACTACTGCAGATTTGGAAGATGCTAAAAATAACAGTGAAGATAATATCAACAATGCTGCTCAAGAAGCAATTAACAGGCTGAACTCCTCCTATAATTCTCTGAGCGCTGAAGAAAAGGCAGATGCTAAATCAAAATATGATCAGGCAATTTCGGATATTAATCAAGCTGCTACTAGTGCCATCAGCAAATTACAAAACGTCAAAACAAAAGATGTTATCAATAAAATCACTACCGATGCTATTACCGCAATCAATACAGCTGAAGCCAGTGGCAACTTGGCAATCACCAAAGCCCAAGCAAGAAAGGCTATTAAGGATGTTGCAACCGAAGTCAAGAACAGCTTAAAAGATAAGGCAGATCAAGAGAGCGTTGACTCAATTGTTGGGACTGCTAATACAGCAATTAATGCCGCCCAAGATAGTGGCACCGTTTTAGGCATTCGGGATACTACTATTAAACAAATAAGGGCTATTAAAGCAACAGCGGAATCAAATGATGCTGACAAAATTAAAAAAGCAAAAGAAGAAGCTATTAATGCACTTACTGATGAACTCAACGGTAAGCATAAAGCAGATGGTTCCCTTGATCCTGATGCTCCAGGAATTTTAAATCAAATTGACCAAATCAAAGGTTTAAGCAAGGAAGAAAAAGACAAATATCAGAGTCAAGCAACAAATGCATGGAAAGAAGCTGTCAACCAGGTTAACGGTCAGCAAAAAGTTACCGACATAGAATCTGTTACAATAACTGGAATAATTAACATTGACAAGGCTTTGAGCGATGCTCAATTACAAGCCGCTAAGAATAACGCGAATAAATATCTAGATGATATCGCTCAAACAGCTGCAGATGAAATCAATAAAATAGATCAATCAGCTTTAAGTGATGAAGAAAAAGCAAAACAGATCGATTTAATTAATTCAAATAAAGACACGGCGATCAAAAACATCGACAAGGCGCAAACTCCAGCTGATGTTGAACAAGCAAAACAAGCTGGCAAAGATGCGATTAACGGTATTGTGCAAAATGCTAAAGATAATGCTACTTTATTGCAGGAACAAAATGCCGCATACAATGCACTAGTTGAGCAAGCTAAGAAATTGAACCAGCGCTTAAACGATGACCTGTTGCACAATAAACTTGATCAAAATCAGGTTGACGAGTTAAGCAATGCTATTAGCGAAGCTTTAGGCAAAGCTAAAACAAATATTTCTGCTGCTACTGATCAAGATAAAATCAACGCTGCCAGGAGTAAGGGTGAGTCTGCTCTTAACAACATTAGCAGTGACATTGATAAAGAAGAAGCTTTAACCAAAGCTTTAAATGATCTACAAACTGCAGCCACTAACGCCAAGGCTAAAGCTGATGAAGCTGAAGACAGCGATGTTGCCGATCAAATGAAAGCGCAAATAGATCAAGAGCAAAAGAAAGCTGCTGCAAAGATCAATGCCGCTAGAAATAATAAGCAAAACACTATTACGCAAATTCAAGCAGCTGCAAATGAAGGCATTGCTACAATTAACAAGTTGGGTGAAGACTTTGATAATAAAAATCAAATCGTTAAGGACTTGAAAGAATATGCCACAAGTGCCAAGAATGAAATTGATAGTTTAGGCCTAGCAGGCAGCGATGCCATTAGTGGCTATAAAGACATTGATCAGGCATTAAATGATGGTATTAGTTCAATTTATGGCGGTACAAGTGATAAGCTGTCGCAGTTAGAGCAAGATGCCAAAGCAAATATTGATCAAGCCAAGTTGCCTAGTCAATTAACTGCAGAAAAGAATAAGCTGATTAACCAGTTTAAGGACTATGTTAACAATAAAGGAAAAATTGAAGATGTTGCAACCAACCTAGAGCCAGACCAAATTGACTCATTGCAAAAGCAACTTGATGAAGCCATCAAGAGAACTATAGATAAAATTGCCGGTGTTAAACTGGAAAATAGTTACGAAGATGCACTAGCACAAGCTCAACACGCTGAGAAAGGATCAGCTACAGAAGATTTCGGTGAAGCAGAAGTCGACCGTATTTTCCAAGTTGCACAGGAAAATGCCGAGATAGTTACGGCCAAGCAAGATGCAATCTCTAAAGTAGAACAAGCTCAAAAAGAAGCTAATGATGCAATAGACAAATCAGGTTTATCGCCAGAGGATCAACAAAAGCAGAAAGAGCAAATTAAAACTATTGTTGATCAAGCAAGAACTGATATTAACTCCATTTCACAATCTGAAGAAAATGCTGAAGAAAAGATAAATAGCAGTAAAGAGCAAGCTATTTCCGCTATCAATGCTATTAAAGATCAAGCTGCCCTAGCTGGTCAAAAGACAAAAGCTGAAAGTATTCTAAAGGATAAACAAACTAAGGCTCATACTATAATTGATCAATCTCAATTAACTGCCGAGCAGAAGAAAGCGGCTAAAGCTGCAATTGATGACGCTTATCAGCAGAGTTTCCAAGATATAGAGAGTGCTCAAACAATTGCTGACCTCCCAGATGAAGCAAATATTGGTCAAAATATTGATCGTCTGTTAACTAAACCTGAAACTGGCACTGAACCAGAATGGTTTGACCATGAACAAAACAATGCCCTTAAAGGTGCTGAAGGCGTAGATGGCCTTAACACCGCATTCGATAAATTAAAAGATAGATTGAAAGATAAACTGTCGCAAAAATTAAGTAATCGTATTGTCGATAAAATACATACTATTATCGCTGCTACTGATATCCAGACTGCTAGTGCCGCTTATGATGAAGCAATGACTATCATCAACAAAGAAAATGCTAAAGCTGACATTGATGAAAAAGCTGATAAAGTTAATAAGGAAATTGACGGCAATGATAAATTATCTACTGAATCAAAAGACAAGCTGAAAGAGCAAATCAAAGAGGATAGCCAAAAAGCCAAGGATAAGATTGATGCAATTAATGCTCCTAAAGGTGATACCTCTAACAAGAAGGAACAGATTGATAAAATTACAGAAATCGCTAAAGAAGATATCAACAGCGCTGGTAATGCCGCTAAAGATGAATCTAACAATATGCTTAAAGAAGAGGCAAACGCTGAATTAGCTAATAAACACCAACAAGCAGTTGATGAACTAAAAGAAAAATTTGGTGAAAATGCAGATACCACCAGCGTTGATAAAGCCTACCATGAGCATTCACGTGTCAATGGTGACTCACCTGAAAATATTGCAGCTGATAAGATAGCAGCTGAAAAAGAAATAGCCAAAGGTTCAGTAACTGATACCGCTAATAACGCTAAAAACCAAGTTGATAAATTAAAACATCAGGATGGTAGCGATTATACTGATATTGAAAAACAAGCAATAAAAGATCGTATTGACCATGAAGTAGCTGAAGCTAATACCGATAAAATCGGCACAATCGATCAAGCACAAGACTCAGAAGCGGTAGAAACTGCCAGAAAAGATGCAGTTGACAAGATAAGCAGTATCATTGTAGCCGACAGTAAAGAACTTGATGATGTTTTAAACAACAATAGCAAAGTACAAGAAGAAAGACTAAAAGCTGCCTATGATTCTGCTATTAAAGCTCTTACAGACAGGTTTAAGGATAAAGCAAACACTACCAGCATTGATAAAGCATACGAAAATGCTAAAGATGCTCTCAGTGATCCTGCTAACGCGGATAAACTTGCCGCAATAGAATTAGCTGGTGAAAAAGAAATAGCTGCTGGAGCATTGACAGAGGCTCAAAAAGCTGCAACAAATGAAATTCAGTCGTCTGGCAAATACACTGAACAAGAAAAAGAAACTGTTATTAAACAAATTTCTACTGATATGAATAATGCAAAAGATGCCATCAATCAGCCTGAGGTCAATGACAGTAAGACAATTACCAAATTGCGTGATGATGCTATTAATCAGCTTTATCTCGATGCCACTGATCCTGAAACGATTGATCATATTCTTCATGGCAATGACAATAGCCAAGATAATGACAATAACCATGGCAACGATAACGACCATGGCAACGATAACGATCATGGCAACGATAACGACCATGGCAACGATAACGACCATGGCAATGATAACAACCATGATAATGACAATAATCATGAAAATGATAACAATGATAACAATGGTAACAATCATAGCAATGACATTAATACTGGTGGTGGTTCTGCCCCAGTTATTCCTAGCCCTATTGACAATGCTGGCAAAGAAGAAAAAGAAGAGCCAAAACTTGATTTAAGTAACAGTGAACAATTAGCTTTAATGCATAATGCTTACCTGTATAACGAAAATGGCAAGCGTACCAATAAGGTTGTACTAGGAGCTGGCTCAATCATTACTTCATACGGTACAAAAGAGATTAACGGTAAAAATTATTACATTCTGGTTGACAAAGGCAATAAGAACAAAGTTTACTATGTCGCTATTGGCAATGTTGTTTCAACCAGTCAAAAATTAAAACATAACGCCTACGTTTACAATAAGCATGGCAAACGAGTTAAGAAAGCAGGTGTATTAAGAAAAGGCAATAACATTAATACTTATGGTGATGCAGTAACCATTCGGGGCAAGAAGTACTTCATTATTGCTCAAAACCGTTTTGTTAAAGCCGCAAATATTGCAGTCCAAAAAGCTGCTGTTGCAGCTGTCACTGCAGCTCCAATTAACGAACCGATTACTGAAAAGCCAAAACCAGTAGTCGAAAAAGCAATTATGCACAATTCATATTTATATGATGAGCAAGGAAAACGTGCCAATAAGTTAGTCATTCTGGCTGGTTCAAGTATAAACACCGTTAACAAGCGATTGATTAATGGCAGGTCATTCTATGAACTGGAAGATGGTTTAATGATAGCTGCTGCTAATATCGATTCTAAGAAGATGAAGTTAAAGCATAACGCTTATATCTATAGTCAACATGGGAATCGAATTGGTAAAAAAGTTTTAAAGAAACGTAAAGCAGTTAAAACTTATGGCGATCCTGTCAAAATAAACAACAAGAAATACTATATTGTTGCTAAAAATAAGTTTGTTAAAAAAGCTAATTTTAAATAATTAGGTTTAGTTTAACTAAATAGCTCCAGAAGTTTAAAATTCTGGAGCTATTTTTATTATGCTGTAAATAAAATGAGCTGGAATCATCTTCCAGCTCATTATTAATCTCATTTCCAGTTAGGATCGTTAGACAAAGGCAATTTATGCCAATAATCAGGCTTATTTACCTGACGACCACGAGCAATCGCCATATCATATTTGGCCACATCTTTGGTAATTGTTGAATCTGCTGCCACAAAAGCATGATCAGCAATATTGACTGGTGCAACTAAAGTAGCACCTGAGCCAATGAACGCACGATCACCCACATTAGTATGATCTTTTTTGATACCATCATAATTAGCAAAAATAGTACCGCAACCAACATTTACATCTTTACCTAATGTAGCATCCCCAATATAAGTCAAATGACCTACTTTAGAATTTTCGCCAATTTCAGCATTTTTAATTTCTACAAAGTTACCAATATGGGCACCTTTTCTTATGATTGCTTTTGGACGTAAATGGGAATTAGGACCAACATCTGAAAAATCATCCATCTCTGCTTGTTCAACCGTTGAAGAAGTTACTGTAACATTGTTAGCAATCTTAGAATCAATAATTCTAGAGCCAGACGTTATTACACAGTCGTTCCCAATTTCAGTATTGCCCTTAATCACGACATTGCCTTCAATCAGCGTATCACAGCCAATTTTAACTTCCGCATCAATATAAGCCGTATCAGGGTCAATGAAAGTTACGCCATTTGCCATATGCTTTTTATTAATTCTTTTTTGCATAATTTTGGTGGCCTGAGCTAAAGCATAACGATCGTTAACCCCTAAGCTTTCGCTGAAATCTGGCATTTTATATGCACCAATTCTTTGCCCTTCGTTACGCAAAATTTCCAGCACGTCAGTTAAATAATATTCTCCTTGAGCATTTTGATTATCGACCTTTTTTAAGGCACTAAATAACAATTGATTGTCAAAGCAAAAAACACCGGTATTAATTTCGTTGATTTTTAATTCATCTGCTGTGGCGTCTTTTTGTTCAACAATCCTTAACACATTATCTTGATCGTCTCGAATAATGCGACCGTAGCCATAAGGATTAGGAGCTTGAGCGGTCAAAACAGTAGCCGCATTACCTTTGCTTTGATGATAATCAAATAATTTTTGAAAAGTTTGGCTTGTAAATAGTGGTGTATCACCCGTAATTACTAAAGTAGCACCCTTTTCTGCTGCTAACTCATCTGAGGCAGTTAAAACAGCATCACCCGTACCAAGTTGCTTTTTTTGTAAAACAAATTCAGACTTATTGGCAAGCACTTTTTTAACTTCTTCTGCACCATTACCCACAATTGTAACTATTTTATCTGGTTTTATTGCTTGCGCTGCTTCAACAACATATTCGACCATTGACTTGCCGCATACTTGGTGTAAGACCTTGTACAACTTTGATTTCATGCGGGTTCCTTTGCCCGCTGCCAGAACAATTACAAACTTTTTCATTAATTTTAGCCTCTTTTATTTTCCTAGATTATTATTACATCTTAGTATATCATCTTATGAATTAAAAGCGGTCAAAATCTGTGTGTACAATCAAAGATCCCGGCTCTGCCACTATGACTTTCCTCTTATCATCAATTCTTTTGATTTTGACTAAAGAAAGATGACCTTCAATTAATTTTTCATCATCAAAATCCGCTTCACATAAAACACAAACACCAGCAATGTTGCCGTTAAATTCTCTAACTAATTGCTGCATTCCTGTTAAAGTGCCGCCAGCCATCATATAGTCGTCTATGAGCAAAACATTGGAATTTTCTTTTAACACTCTAGTTGGCAATTCCATTTTAGAAACACGATCAAGTGAAGAAGAAATATAGTTTACTGATACCGTCGCACCTTCTGTGACTTTTGAGCGCTTACGTGCAATGATAAATGGCACGTTCAAATAACGTGCAACTGCCTGTGCCAAAGCAATGCCCTTAGTTTCAATCGTCATCACAATATCAATGTTAGAATACGCATACCTGGTAGCAATTAATTTACCTATCTTATCCAAGTCTTGTGGATTGCCAATGATATCAGATAAATAAACAAATCCTCCTGCTAAAATGCGGTCAGGGTCCTCAATGCGATTTGCCAATTCGTTTAAATATTTCTGAGCATGCTTTTTGCCCCAAAAAGGAATATAGCGCACTCCCCCAGCCGCGCCAGCGACAGTTTCTAAGATACCGTCTTGATTATTTGCTAAAGTATGTTTTAAAATTGCAAGATCCTCCGAGATCGAAGACTTTGCTGCACCATATCTTTTTGCAAAAAATGGTAGCGGAATTAAGTCATGTGGTCGTTCCATCAAATATTTAGTCATATCAACTAATCTCTCTGAACGTTTCATAGAATTACCCTCCTATTGTTTGTCTTTTGCCAGTTACTACTATACACTCAACCATAAAAAAAGGCACTAACATTTTACTAAATGTTAATGCCAAAAAGTATTTTCTAGATAATCGCTTTAATCTTACTGCACAGCGTCATCAAATTTTAATGTGATATTTTTGGTTAACAAATCCGTATAACTATAAGAAACATGTTCAAAATTATTTGAATCTTGATCTAAATCAACTACAAAAACTGCGGGAAAAGTATTCTTTAAAATTCCACGTCTTTTTGTAACTTTCTTACGTCCAGCTCTTGCAACTACAGTCAACGAATCACCCAAGTGTGAATCCAGCTTACTTTTAATGGTCATAATAGATGTTGGCAATGAAAACAACTCCTTTGGGTTGAATTATACCACTTTATTATTATTTTTTCAATTCTTTTTAAAAAGTACCACAGAATATTTTCGTCAATTTTTAACTGGAACCTTGGCAGCAATTTGGACAAATTGCTTAAGATTCAACTGTTCTGGACGAATTTGAGAATCGACTCCTAATGACTTAATTAAATGTGTTCGCTCATCATTGTTTGGTATGAGTGTTTTCAAATTGTTATTTAATGTTTTACGACGTTGTGCAAAGCACATCTTAACTACCCAATTAAAGTGCTTAGGGTCAGCTATATCAATTTTATTTTCCGCAGGCAAAGGCTTTAAAACCACTACACTGGAGTCAACCTTTGGTCTTGGAATAAAAGAAGAACTTTTTACCGTCATAAATGATTGAACGGCCATTTCTGCCTGAACAGCAATTGTTAAGGGACCATATTCTTTTGTCCCAGAATGAGCACTTAAGCGATCTGCCACTTCTTTTTGCATCATCAGCGTCAAGCTGGAAAATTTTAACTTAGAGTTATTAAGGAAGAAAATTATCGGCGTTGTGATGTAATAAGGAAGGTTAGCCACTACTTTGATTGGTTTGTTTAGATCAAAGAAATCACCCAAATCCTGTTTAAAATCAGCTTTTAAAATGTCTTTCATTTTGAGCTTAAACCGGACACTCAGTGGTGCTCCAGCAATTTTGACCGGTAGTTCGTTGTGCAATATTTCAGGAAGTTTTTCATCTACCTCATAAGCAAAAACTTTGGCTCCTGCCTTCAGCAATTGTTCGGTTAAAGACCCAATTCCAGGGCCAATTTCGATTACCTGGTCATCTTTTTTAATGTCAGCCGCTTGCACAATACCTTGAAGAGCATCCAAGTCTACTAAAAAATTCTGACCCAGGCTCTTTTTAGCTTTCATAAAATACCGATTAATAATTGCCTGAGTTCTAACAGGGGAACCAATGGGAATCTCAGTGCTCATCTTGAACCTCCTCAACAGCTCGTTTAAGTTCAGCAAGTGAAATACCAAAAGTTTGTAAACGGTGATAAAACTGCTTGCCATTACCGTAGCCAATACGCAGCTTATTGCCAACTAATTCCCGCAATTTACGTGAATTAGGACCACTTGCTAGGCCCAATTTTTGGTACTTTGCTCTTGTAAGATCACTTATCAGCTGTTTTTTTTCATGTAAATCACTTAGGGCTTTCACCAATGCCTCTTTTGATGCGTGCTCAACACCAAGTGAGCCCTTTTTATGAGGCTCTCCCTCTTTACGAGTAATAAAAGCTTGTCTAGCAGTCGGTACTGCCTTAGTCACTATGCGCCTTATCCGCTCACCGTTTAAATCAGGATCGGTCAAAACGATAATATCTCTTTTGTGAGCTAATTCCTGTAGCTGTATCAGCACTGTTTCAGGCACATCGGAGCCATTAGTTTCAATTGTTTCAATGCCTGGGAAAAATTGCTTAAGCCGAATTGTATCGTCTTTTCCCTCAACGACTACGACGGCATCAAAATGTTTCTTAGTTAAGTCCATAGACCCTCATTGTATTTGCATATGTTGCCTGAGCAACTTCTTCTAGCGTAAGACCTTTCAATTCAGCAATTGCCCGGGCTACATAATAAACATTTGCAGGTTCATTTTGCTGGCCACGATAAGGCTTAGGAGTGAGATAGGGTGCGTCTGTTTCAACTAATAAACGATCCAAAGGAGTTTTTTGAGCTGCTTCATGCACTTCCACTGCTTTAGTAAAAGAAACAACCCCTGAATATGAAAAGTACACATTCAAGTCTAAGAACTTCTTCAGCCATGAAATATCACCATTAAAGCTGTGTAAAATCGCACCATACTCTAAATTGCTGTTTTTTAGTATTTCGTAGCAATCGCTAAAAGCATCTCTCGTGTGAATATCAACTGGCTTTTTCAATTCATGAGCCAGTTCAACCTGCCTGGCAAAAACTTCTCTTTGTTTGTCACGAGGAGACTCATCCCAATAATAATCAAGACCTACTTCGCCTAAGGCAGCCACACCCGGCAGTTGCAACTGCTCGATCAGTAAATCCTCTGCTTTTTGACCATAATCTTTGGCAACATCAGGGCAATAGCCCACCATCGCATAGACTTGAGTAAAACGCTGACTTAAATCAATCGCACGCTTGTTAAAATCAGGATCCTGCCCAGCACAAATTACTTTGGTTACACCCAATTTTTGTGCCCGGTCAAGATAAAATTCTTCTTTACCGCGAAAAGGCTCATCCTGTAAATGAGTATGGTTATCAATTAACTCCATTAACTCAGTTCTGCCCCGATTTCATGTTCGTCACCGACTAAAGCTAATTTAACTACACCATTTTTTTCACTAGACAAAAGCATACCTTGACTCAAATGACCCAACATTTTGCGCGGCTTAAGATTAGTTACGGCCAAAACTTTTCTGCCCAGTAATTCACTGGCATTAGGGTAATATTGCCGAATACCACTTAAAATCTGTCTTTCATCACCATTACCAAAGTCCATTTGGAATTGCAATAATTTCTTAGAACCTTGAACAGGCTCAACAGACAAAATTTTACCAACTTGAATTTTAACCTTAGCGAAATCGTCTATAGAAATTTCTTTATCCTGACCTTGTTCACTGCGGCTTTCCTTCTTAGGTTTAGCTTTAGCCATCTCATCTTTAATGTATTTAATTTCTTCTTCAGGCTTGACTCTTGGGAAAATTGGTTTTGGATCAGAGATGACCTGAGTTTTCCAAGCACAGGCACCAAACTCTAATTTCTTTTGTTCATCATTGTTCCAGTCAAGACCTAATTGTCTGAACATTTCAACTGGAGTTCTGGTCATGATTGGTGCGATTAATAAGGCAATGATTCGCAGGCTCTCTGCTAAGTTTGACATTACTCGAGTTAAATCAACAGATTTTCCTTCCTTGTTTAAGTTCCAAGGCATTGTTTCATCAATATACTTGTTAGCACGATTAATAAACTTCCAAATATTCTCAATCGCTTGAGTAAAGTGCAAAGTATCCATTTCTTTTTTGTAGCTGGCAATGACGTCTGCCGCTGTTTGAGCCAAGTCCTTACCTAAATCATCCTGCTCTTGGGCAACTGGTTCAACATGTCCATTCTGATACTGATTGATCATTGAAACAGTTCTGTTAAGTAAATTACCTAAGTCATTGGCTAAGTCATAGTTAACCCGTTCAACGAAATCTTCTGGCGTAAAGACACCATCGGAGCCAAACGGCAAGGCCCGCATCAAGTAGTAGCGCAAAGCGTCCACACCGTAGCGATTAATGATAGACTCAGGATAAACAGCATTACCCTTTGATTTGGACATCTTGCCGTCCTTCATTAACACCCAGCCGTGACCAATGACGTGCTTAGGTAACGGTAATCCCAAAGCCATCAACATGATTGGCCAATAAATAGTATGGAAACGTACAATTTCTTTACCTACCAGATGAATGTCTGCCGGCCAATATTTTTTAAATAATGAATCATCATCTGAACCATATCCCAAAGCAGTAATATAGTTAGATAAGGCATCAATCCAAACATAAACAACATGTTTAGGATCACTTGGTACAGGAATGCCCCAGGAAACAGTAGTTCTGGTAACTGAGAGGTCTTCAAGACCCGGTTTTAAGAAATTGTTGACCATTTCCTTTTCACGAGAATGAGGCAGGATAAAATCAGGATGATCTTGGTAATATTGATATAGCCTATCAGCATATTTACTCATTTTGAAAAAGTATGATGGCTCCTTAACAAGCTGCACTTCATGACCTGATGGGGCCTTACCACCAATCACATTACCATCATCGTCTTTATAAACTTCAGCCAATTGTGACTCTGTGAAGTACTCTTCGTCTTCTACTGAATACCAGCCAGTATATTCACCAAGGTAGATATCACCCTGTTTTAGCAGCTGTTCAAAAATTTCCTGGACACCTTTTACGTGTTCTTTATCAGTTGTCCGGATAAATTTGTCGTAAGAAATATCAAGGCTTTTCCACAACTTTTTATAAATAACAACCATTTTATCCACAAATTCTTGTGGCTTTACTCCTTGCTTTTCAGCTTTCTGTTCAATTTTTAATCCATGTTCATCAGTACCGGTTAAAAAGAAGGTGTCGTAACCCTGACTACGTTTGTAGCGTGCCATCACATCTGCTGCGATAGTAGTATACGCATTACCAATAGTCAATCGACCAGACGGATAATAGATAGGGGTTGTAATATAGAAAGTTTTTTTATCAGCCATTTTCATTTTCTCCTTAATTTTTGTTTAATTATATTATATTATACTACACCAATAAAAAAGCGAATTCCTTACGGAGTTCTCTTTTTTAGTAGATATTTAGCATTCTGTGCTTATTTTAGATTAAAAACTTTTCACCTTTTAAATAAAAATGCTTGATCACTGTAGTCAGTAAAATATATAGAACAAGTATACCAAATACTACCCACATAAATTCAATTGGCATTTTGCCAAAACCCAGCTTTGTTGCCAAGAATGAAAATGGAATTAAAGTTCCAATTACTCCTGCACCAAATGTGGCCAAGGTAACTGCTGGTGCTGCGTGCTGTTTAACAAATGGCAGACGGGGATCACGCAGTGCATGAATAACCATTTCCTGAGTCCAAAGTGATTCAATAAACCAACCAGTATGGAAAAGTGCCACAAATGCTACTTTTTGTGTTGCTCCAAGCGCGCTATAATTGCCACCGACTAATTGCGGACAAATTACAAAAAAGAGTAGCGCAAACGTCAGGATATCAAATATAGATGATGTAGGCCCGAAATAAAACATAAATTTAGGCAGCTTCTTAGTCGACCATGTTCGTGGTTCTTTTAAAAACTTATCAGACATATCATCAAATGGCAGAGAGAGGCAACTAGTGCCATAAAGTAAATCGAGAACTAACAGCTGTAAGGGCAGCATCGGCAGGAATGGCAGGAATGAAGATGCCACCATAATTGATAAGATATTGCCAAAATTGGAAGACAGCGTAATCTTGATATATTTCATAGTGTTGCCAAATACTTTGCGACCGATTCTCACGCCTTCTTCTAGTACATTTAAATCTTTATGTAGCAAAATAATGTCAGCAGATTCCTTAGCAATATCCACAGCTGTATCAACAGAAATTGAGACATCTGCTGCTTTCATTGCAGGCGCATCATTGATGCCATCACCCATATAGCCTACTGTATGACCATTTTGCTTTAACAGATTAATAATTTTGGTTTTATCTTCTGGTGATAATTTGACAAAAATATTGCACTCTTCCACCATTTTAGCTAATTCTTCTGGTTTCTTTCCTTCCAGATCTGCCCCTGAATAAACCGTATCAACATTCAAACCAACTTGCAGGCCTACAGTTCTGGTAACTGCTTCATTATCGCCTGTTAAAATTTTAACGTTAATGCCATCATATTTTAGGCGTGCCAAAGCATCTTTAGCACTTTCTTTAGGAGGATCAAGAAAGGCCAGATAACCACATAAAATAAGGTCATTTTCATCTTTAACCGAAAATTCTCCAACAGGAGCAGGATTACGCTTGTATCCCAGCATGATAACGCGCAAGCCATCATCATTCATGTCGTTAACCTTAGCCATTACTTTTTGTTTTCGCTCAGGAGTCAAAGGCAGAATCTGACCGTCAACTTCAAGCTTGGTAGCAACAGCCATCATTTCTTCTGAAGCACCCTTGGTTACTAAGAGGTGCTCACCATGTTGCTCATCAGAGTTTTCCACCACGACGCTCATGCGCCTTCTGGAAAAATCAAAAGGAATTTCATCGATTTTATTGTAATCACGCTGAATTTCACTGATGTCCAGTTCATCGCCAGCAGCTTCAATAATTGCTTTATCAATCAGATTTTTCATTCCCGTTTGGTAGTTAGAATTAAGGTAGCCTAATTCCAGAATACGCGGATTTTCTCTTAAGTTGAGATCATAATGACGTTCCAAAACCACTTTATCCTGCGTTAATGTTCCCGTCTTATCCGTACACAAGATATCAGCAGAGCCAAAGTTTTGAATTGAATTCATCTTTTTGACAATAGTGCCTTTTTTGGACATCTCAATTGACCCCTTGACCAGATTGGTGGTCACAATTACGGGTAGCATCTCAGGGGTTAAGCCAACAGCTGTAGCAATTGAGAAAATTAGCGCATTAACCCAGTCACCTTTGGTGATGCCATTGATGATGAAAACCAAAGGAGCAATGATCGCAGTCATGATAATCAATAATTTAGAAACATTTTTGATACCAATGTCAAAGGTAGTATTCTTAACATCATTATGTGAAATATCATGAGCCAGTTTGCCGAACATGGTTCTCTCACCAGTAGCAAAAACAATTCCTAAACCAGAACCGGAAACGATCGTCGTGCCCTCGTAGAGAATGTTGGGATAATCAAGATAGTCGCGATCAGCACCAAGTTTAGGTTTTTCTGTAGCAATCTTTTCCACTGGGTTTGATTCACCATTTAAAGAACTAGATGAACAAAAGAGGTCCTTACTAGTCAAAAGTCGCATGTCTGCCGGCACCATATCACCAGCAGCTAGGCGAATTACATCACCAACAACGACTTCACTAGTATCAATTTCTTGGTCTTTGCCATCACGAATAATATCTGTTGTGACAGAAACCATTTTTAATAGTGAATCTACCGCATTTGAAGACCTAACGTTTTGGACAAAACTGGTAATACCAGAAATTAAAACCATCGTTAGCATAATGGCAACGGTTGTTAGATCTTTTTCACCAGCTGGCACAAAGATATAATCAGTAAACAAAGACAAAGTTGCCAAAACCAATAAAACTAGTGTAAAAGGGGTAATAAAAGCTTCAGCTAAAAAACGCAACTTAGAATTATGTTTATTTGAAGCAATAGTATTAGCACCGTATTCCTCCCTATTTTTTTCAGCCTGCTTGCTGGTTAACCCGTTACTGCTCGCATGTAGCCGCGCCAAAGTTTCTGATCTGCTTTCCTTGGCAATTGCCTTGACCAGTGCCAAATCTTTGTTGCTAGTTGTGCCATTTGGTTTTTTCAGCATTATCCCCACTCCTCATCACAGAATTAATTCAAACAAACTAAAAAAAGAGCCGCCTATGCTAACCGCTTGGCGCCCCTTTTCAACAGGTATTATTATACTCATCGTTCAGTTTTAACACTACGTGACGTAAGTCATACAGCTAGCTATCTGGTTTTCGCCTTATATCGACGAAAACTATTTGACCCGTTGGCATCTCTGGATGTTTCCGGGCGATAGCATTTGTTCACGTAGGAGTCTCACCTAACAGTTTATTTGTTGTTTATTTAATTGCATTGTGAGTGTAATACATAACACATGATAAAGTCAACATTTTTGTCTTTTTTTATTTATCTTTTCTTAGGTTCAAATTGTTTTTAAAGAAATAAATCAAACCGCCAATTAATAAAGCAAGCGCCAAGGCTATAGGCAAGGCCAACCTGTGAGGGTGAGAAAGCTGCGCCCGCTCATCACTGGACAAATCATACTTATCCAGTGAATATTGGTAACGTTGATCAATAGTAGTGGCACATGCTCTAAATACAAAGCGCAAACCTTCGTTAAATTTCTTTTTATTAGTGCTGCGCAATTTATCGGATTGTGAGCGAATAATATTGCCGCGAACATCAGCCGAAAACGCACTATGCAGATCTTTACTGGAATAAATTTGCACATTGCGTTTTTTGTTTTTAGTGCCAACAACAATAAAAACCGTCCGCTTATACTTATTTAACTTTGCCGGTGTCAAGTGATCAGTTCGATTTACCGTTTTTACAATAATTTGTGGTTGCTCACTAGTCTGAAAATAACGGTCATTTTTTGCTAAAATTAATTTGCTGGTTTCTCGTTCAAGCAGATTGCTATTATCTTTAATGTTAGGACTTGAAAAACCAGTCATTGTTAGAAAAATGCCAATAATGGCCGTGAGCAAAGTAAACTTAGTTTTCAGCGTCTTCCAGCTTATGGGCCAATTGCTCCACATATTGTCGATCGATTTTAATTTGTTCATAAGGAACCCCGCAGTCTTTAAAAAGTTTGATTGCAAGCGGATTGTCATTATAATCAAAATAATAATTGATTTTTTTCACTCCAGCCTGCACTAATGCCTTAGCACAATTATAACAGGGAAAGTGTGTGACATAAATTTCTGTGTCATCGGTTGAAACGCCGTTACGTGCACATTGGATCAGTGAATTCATTTCAGAATGAATGGTGCGCACGCAGTGCCCGTCAACCAGTTGGTGTCCCACATCATCGCAATGAGGTTGTCCCGTAACAGAACCATTATAGCCTGTGCCAATGATCCGATTCTTTTTTACCAAAACGCTACCAACCAAAGCCCGGTCACATGTTGAACGCTGGGCAATCACTAAGGCCTGCATCATAAAGTACTGTTTCCAGGGAATTCGCTTACGCATTTTTTTACCTCTTAAAATAATTCAAGCCGATTGCATCCCTTACCTCTTGTAAGGTTTGGTTAGCTACTTCGTTCGCTTTTTTAGAGCCCTCAATTAACATATCATAGACAGCAGATGTGTTCTGTTCGTACTTTGCGCGCCGTTCACGTATTGGAGTCAATTCCTTTTCCAAGACTGTATTTAAGTAACGCTTAATTTTGACATCACCCAAGCCGCCTTTTTGGTAATCTTCTTTCAATTGCGCTACCTTATCCTTGTCAGGATCAAAAATATCAAGGTAGGTAAAGACAGTGTTCCCCTCAACTTTACCTGGATCTTCAACATGAATGTGCTGGGGATCAGTATACATTGACATTACCTTTTGTTCAACGGTCTTGGCATCGTCAGACAGATAAACAGCATTATTTAAGGATTTGGACATTTTGGCATTACCATCTAATCCCGGCAAGCGGCCTTCGCCCTTTTCTGGAAAGTAGCCCTGGGGTTCTACTAAGACATTGCAGTTATAAACGCGGTTAAAGGTCCGCACAATTTCACGTGCTTGCTCTAGCATTGGCTCTTGGTCATCACCAACCGGCACCAAAGTCGCCTTAAAGGCTGTGATATCAGCTGCCTGTGATACTGGATAATTTAAGAAGCCCACGGGAATAGAGTCGTTAAAACCTTTTTGCTTGATCTCGGCTTTAACAGTTGGATTACGCTCCAAGCGGCTAACTGTAACTAAATCCATATAATAGGCGGTCAATTCAAACAAAGCGGGTATTTGTGATTGAATAAAAACTGTAGAAATTTCAGGATCGATGCCAACTGCTAAATAGTCCAGCGCTACTTGAATTAAACTTTTTTGAATTTTTTCAGGATTTCGCGCATTGTCAGTCAGTGCTTGCGTATCAGCAATCATAATATAAGGATGATATTCACCGGAATTTTGTAATTTCACCCTGTTTTTTAACGAGCCAATATAATGTCCCACATGCAACTTCCCTGTTGGGCGGTCACCTGTAAGGATAACTTTCTTTTTCATCATACTTTACCTTCCTTAAATAATTAAAATCTTTTTAATATAATAATTATATTAATTCTACCAAAAATCGTGCAATGATTAAACATGGAGGAAAAAATGTGCAATCAATTTCAACTGCCAAGTTTAGCAGAAATTAAAAAATACTTAGTAAATGACTTAAATTTGCCTCTAATAGAACCGACAAGCAATTTGCCTCAAAACCAGAACATTTTTCCTAAAGGTCTTGCTCCCGTTTTGGTTTACGTTGATAACCAGTTGCAGCTGCTGCCCAAATCATGGGGTTATCCCAGTCCGTATGATCAAAACAAAGTCATATTTAATGCGCGAATTGAACGCTTTTTTGAAGAAAAACGGTCAATGTGGGATTCTTCTTTTGCCAAATCTCGTTGTATTATTGTTGCCAGCCAATTTTTTGAATCGGGTCATAATACTTATTCTGCCGCAAATGGTCATACATACCATGAACGCTTCAGTTTCAAGAATGCAAATGGTGCTCTGACACTAATTGCCGGAATTTATCAAAAAGATCATTTTTCAATGGTTACTACTCAGCCAAATAGGACTTACGCCGAAATTCATAACCGGATGCCTTTGGTCATTCAGGCAGCTGAATTGCGCCAATGGCTATTTCAGAATTTTTCATCCTTAGTTGACCGTAGCCAGTTAAGTCTTGATTCTGTTAAGTTGCCACCTAAAAAGTAACAATATCTCCAAATTAATGCAAATAGCTTTTCACTCCTATTTATTATTACGCAAATTGAGACTAGAGCTCTTAAAAAATGACATTACTTTAGGACATTTTCCCTTCTCCTAACAGCTTACTTGTAAAATTTTAAAAAACAAAACTTGGTTTCGAAAACGAAACATGGTAAACTGTTTGAGTAATGCGGGTATAGTTTAATGGTAAAATGTTAGCTTCCCAAGCTGAAGATGCGGGTTCGATTCACGCTATCCGCTTAATTAAAAAGCAATGACCATCAAAGTCATTGCTTTTTAGCTGCCGAATTATTAGTTACCAGCAATAAATTTAACTTTTAATTATAAGTTATTACAGCTATCTTTTTAAAAGGTAGTTGCACCTTTTCTTGTTAACTGGGTATAAAATGTGCAAATAAATAGTCAAGATCTACGCTACAGTCATTAGGATGCAATAACAGTTACCATGTATTGCAAAAAAATTTGTAGAACCTAACAGTGTGTTAACAACTTTTGAATCAAAAATAAAGAGTCTGGGAAAAAAGTGTTCTTTGAAGTTAAATTAAAAAATTTCACAATTTAAAAAGACCGACAAATCAACGTTTTATTGACGTGATTTGTCGGCCTTTTTTAGTTAGGTTAGAGTTTTTTCCCAGACTCTTTTCTAATTTCGATTACTTAAGTCATAATCATTAGGAGAACGCCATTTAATACTGCTAAATAAATTGGCATCCATAAAGTTTGCGTATAGAGGTATGACCAAGCAAAAAGTGCTCCAAAAATCATATTAATTAGTAATAGTGGCAGCGAACTTTGCCAGTTAAGCAGACTAAACAGAATACCTGAGGTAAATATTCCCAGAACTGCAGTTAAGACGGTATTGCTTCTAAAAGCATAATTGAATAAAAAACCGGTGATCAAAAATTCTTGCAGTATTGGTAAAACGATGCCAATTGCAACTACTAAAAACCAGTAGGTCGCTACTCCTTCATGATGCAAATAGGCAATTTGAAAATTATATAATTTAAGTCTGCCATAAGATTGCAACCAGGAAACACTGATACGCAATGCTGTTACCACAGCAGTCAAACCAACGATCAAGCCAAAGTTGCTAAGCCAGGAACCCGCAAAACTACGGTCAAAAAAGCGTTGTTCCCTATTAAAACGATAAATAAAAAACAGTGAAACCATTAATGAGATAGTTGCAAATAAGATTAGATCCCAAATATGAATTGGTGAATTAGCAGTCACTAACTTAATCACCCCGACAACCATCAAATAGCTAATGAAATAAATAAGATAGCGTATGATGTTGCCTTGCCTTGATGCTGGTGTATTCACAAAAATTACCTCTATACTATTATGTACCTTACAAGTTCCATATTATAGCAAAAAAAGATACCTATATAAAATATCAAGGCAATTTTTCTTAATCTACACTGACATTATTGATATCTTCCAAAGCAATTTTTTGGCCATCAACAATAATGCCGTCTTCACTATAACCATTGACAAAGCCTGTGATATCGGCGGGCAATTGATTATCACTGTTCATGACTTTAACCTGCAGATGAACTATGCGATGATTGCCATATGCTTTAAGTAACAGCAAGCTTATATCCTCTATATTCATAGTTTTTTTAATGGGATGCTTAACGCTGCGTTTTTGCTTATCGTTATTAATTGCCATTGTATGATCGCTCAAAAAGAAGCCCTGCCACTTTTTCATTTTGCGATCTTGGTAATTTTTAAAAAAGTCTTGAACTACTTTATCAAAATCATTCATATGCATTTCCGCCATTATGTCCACCAACTAGGCTGCTGCGCCTTATTGCTGTTGCACCCTTAGACAAACTTGAGGCTTTTACCAAACTGGTAAAACCATATTTTTTTCTGATTCTGTCAACAGTTATATTTATAGTACGTTTTTTTATCTGCTCAGTGGCCGGTACAAAAAAAGTTAATTGTTGGCAAGTATCAGGTTCTAAGCGACTGCAGTTTACTCCCAGAGCACGGACTGTCTCTCCATGCCAATTTTTACGGAAAAGTGCCAGTATTTCTTCAACTAATAAATCATTATCATTAGTAGGACAAATTTTTTGCTGAACATTAAAACCTTTACGGCTGCCATCTTGCTCATACTTAGAAAAGCCAACAAATAGGCTGATACAACCTGCTTGTAATCGGTGCGCCCTTATTCTGGCACCTACCTGCTCGCCAATTTCACGCAAGACTATTTCAATTTCTCGCTGATCTGTATAATCACGGTTTAGAATCTGTGAATTGCCGTAATTTTTCATTATGGGATAATATTTTTCGCTAATAATGCTGCGATCAACTCCCCAGCTGATTGCAAATAACTGCTCACCAATTACGCCAAATTCTTTTTTCAAAATCGCCGGATTAGTATGTGCCAATTCATACATATTATTAATATGTAACCGGCGCAAACGGGCAGCAATTCTTTTGCCAATTCCCCAAACTTCTTCCAGATCTTTAATTTGCCAAATAGTATCCGGCACATCGATATAATGCCAATAATCAATCATTGAACAGCGGTGCTTGGCTGATATGTCCATTGCTAATTTTGCCAGCAGGGGATTCTCTCCAATGCCACAAGTAGTATAAAGACCTATTTTGTTTTTGATTTCTACCTGAATTTTACGCGCAACCAGATAAGGATCATCTCCAAACAAACGCCAGGATTTAGTCATATCAATCATGCTTTCATCAATTGAGTAAACATGGATATCTTCATCGGCTGCATATTTCTGGAAAATTGCCAATACCTGCATGCTGCGCTTAATATATAAATTCATATGAGGTTCTGCCAAAATAAGATCTGGTGCATCTTTTTTTGTAGGTAAATCGCGCACCCGCATAACATTGGTTAACCCATACTTTTTCTTCGCTAAAGGTGAGGCTGCCATGATTAGCCCCGAGCCGTAATTTGTATGTGGCTGATGCGAAACAACAGCTAACACTGCTTTCATTGGGTTTAAGCCTAATTGAAGCGCCTCACAACTAGCAAAGAATGATTTGTTATCAATCATAAAAATTAAACGATGAGGTTCATAACGATAATCATACATTGCTTTCACTTCCTATTGCAAACTTATGTTTGCTAAAATAAATTATACAAACACCAGTTCGAATAATCAAGTGAAAAATTATTCAATTGCTTCAATCGTTACCCGATATTCTCCTGCTGGAGCAGCAACATTGACGGTTTTTCCAACTTCTTTTTTCATGATTGCCTGACCTAAAGGCGAGTCAAAAGCAATTTTACCAGCTCCAATATCAGCTTCCATACGACCGACAACTTGGTATGTTTCGGTTTCTGGATCATCAGCAAATTTTAGTGTGACCGTCTTACCTAAATCTACTTTGCCATCAGCCTTTTTCTCAATGATTTCGGCATATTTCAATTGCTTTTCTAAGTACCGCAAACGGCTTTGAAGGTGGCCTAAATCTCGTTTTGCTTCCGTATATTCAGTATTTTCCGATAAGTCACCCAAGGAGCGCGCTTCCTGCAAAATTTTAATTCTTCGAGGTCGGTCCTTTTTCAAATCAGCAATTTCATCTTTAATTTTTTGATAGCCCTGCGGCGTCATTTTTTGATAATAAACCAAAATATTTTTCTCCAATTTTTTAATTTCAATATTATCCACAAGCTATAAATTCCGCTATGGAGGTTTTCTTTCTTATAAATTAGCACTCTAAAAATAATAGTGCTAATTATTTCCTTTTTATGAATCTGCATACTATAATAATAATTGTAAGGAAGAAATGAAAGTCTTCTGTTACAAATATATAAATTTTGAAAGGAAGTTTTTTACTATGGCAAATGATATGATGAATCGGCACAATGATTTATTCGATGCGATGAACGATTGGTTTGATCTTCCAAGAAAATTTTTCGATAATAACGAAGTAGCAAAATTAATGCAATCAGATGTTGTTGAAAACGACAAAGAATACGTAATCAAAGTTGATATGCCCGGAATGGACAAGGATAAGATACACCTAAATTACAATAATGGCATTTTAAGCGTGTCAGGTTCAAGAAAGTCATTTAAGGAGATGTCTAAGGACAACAGCATTATTCACCGAGAAAGAAGTGAAGGCCACATTTCACGCAGCTTCAGATTACCAAACGTAGTTGCAAGTGATATTCATGCCAAATACGATAACGGTGTATTGACAATTACCCTGCCAAAGCAACAAGCTGGCGCAAGCGATAATTCAATTCAAATTGACTAATTGTCTTCAAATTATTTGTCTTCAAATTATTAAAGTATATTAACTCGCTGAAATAATAGAAAGTCTATTTAAATTTGTCTGAACTTTTTTAAAGTAAAACATATCAGTAACACCAAAATAAGCCACCCAGATCACAGTCTGGATGGCTTATTTTGCTTCCAACTGCTTCAAGTAATTTTTTTGATCATGCAGAATAGTGTTAGAGTTTTCAGAGACAATTATTATCTATTTGCAATAGTTTTAATCTAATAATAACAATAATAATTTTAAGATAGCTATTCTTGCAGCATGGTCAATGCTAATACGCAATCTGCTATAGCAGAGGTGCACTTTTTTAGCAGATGCTATTAAAAGCAGGTCGAAAAATTATCAACAAAGTATTCAAAGTGCCCCAGTACAAAATACAACAGAAAATACTCAAGATATGATTGCAGAGTTAAAGCAATTAAAAGAGTTAGTTGATGAAGGAATATTAACTGAAGAAGAATTTTCGGTTAAAAAGAAACAAGTTTTAGGATTATAAAGTCAAAGTAGGTTCAGCTATTGAACTCGCTTTTCTTTTAGCTTAAAATATAAAGTAATTTAAAAATAGATTAAAAAAGGAGAATATATTTTATGGCTCATAAACTAACTGTCCAAGAACTGGAAAAGTTTGCGGAAAACTTTAATAAAAATCCGCAAAATCAAGTTGTTGCACGAGCTGCTCAAAAAAGCGGTGTTCTTGCAGCGTCTTACAATGAACGTGTTCAAAGTGAATTGACCCGTGTGTTTTCAACAGAGTTGGATACTGAAAATGTTACTAACCAGCGCCAATCGGGGCGTTGCTGGGAATTTGCCACCCTTAATATTTTACGGCATTATTTTGGTAAAAAATATCACTGCAAGAATTTTACTTTCTCACAAAGCTACAACTTTTTCTGGGATAAAGTTGAACGGGCAAATATTTTTTACGACAATATTTTAGCTACTGCCGATGAACCACTTGATTCCCGTACAGTAAAAGCTTATTTAAGCGGCGCTGGCGGAGACGGTGGTCAATTCCACATGGGTGCAGCTTTAATTGAAAAATACGGTGTTGTACCTTCTTATGCAATGCCTGAAAGTTTTAACACCAATAATACTACTGGTTTGGGTAAGGCCTTGGGCGATAAACTGAAAAAGGATGCTTTGGTTTTACGCAAGTTAAAGCAAGACGGTAAAGATGATGAAATAGAGAAAGCCCGTAAGAAATTCTTAAGTGAAGTTTACCAAATAACAGCAATTGCAGTTGGGGAACCACCTAAGAAATTTGACTTGGAATATCGTGATGATGACAAGAAATATCACTTGGATAAAGATCTAACCCCACTGGAATTTTTGCATAAATACATGGGCGATGTTGACTTTAACGATTACGTTGTATTGTCTAATGCACCAGATCATGAATATGATAAGTTATATGGCTTGCCATTTGAAGACAATGTTGAAGGCTCTTACCGCATTAAATTCTTGAATGTCCCGATGGAATACTTGGAAACTGCAGCTGTTAACCAATTAAAAGATGGTGAGGCTGTTTGGTTTGGTAATGATGTTGGTGAACAAAGCGACCGTAAAAAAGGTTATCTTGACAGCAACTTATATCAACTGAGTGATCTCTTTGGCGTAGACCTCAAGATGTCCAAGGCTGACCGTTTGCGGACCGGTGCTGGCGCTTCAACTCACGCTATGGCCTTTGTCGGTGTTGATGAAGATGGTGGTCATGTACGCCAATGGAAAGTTGAAAATTCCTGGGGTGAAAAGAATGGTGACAAGGGGTATTTTGTCATGAATAATGATTGGTTCAATGACTATGTTTATGAAGTTGTTGTCCACAAAAAGTACTTGACTCCAGAGCAAGTTGCTATTGCTGAAGGTCCAATTACAGATTTACCAGCTTGGGACTCATTAGCTTAAGTCAATTTATAACTAATAAAAAGACGAAATTCAAAAACGAATTTCGGCTTTTTTATTAGGTATAAATAATTATTTACTTGCCACGTAATAATAGCTCATCAAATTTTTTAAAGAATAAATCTTTATTTGCTTTAGTTACCAAAGTAATTTCGCGTCCGTTAGGATCATCTTCCATTCGTCCAGCAGCCAATCCCTGTGTAACCACCTTTACCCTGTGCTTTTCAGAGGCCAAAACGACTTCGGGGTAAAGAGCACTAATTGTCGTTAATACATCCCAAAAATAAAGCTGCGAGCTTGGAATTGGTGGATTAACCAGCAGACAATAACCTTGCGCAACCAAGTCTACAGCTGGATGTTCACGCAAACTGGCCCAATGCATTCTTAATTTATCAGTTAATGGCAATTCTTCACTACTTTCAAGGCCAATAATCTGCATAGGAATATTTGATTGCAGAACCTTCTCAACAGCAAACGGATCCCAAAAAGCATTCCATTCTTGCGTACCATCAACATTAACCTGAACAACATTTCCATGACCATCAAGGGAACCACCCATCCAGTAAAGTTGCTCAATTTTATCCACTATTTTGTTATTAGTATCCAGTGCACGGGCCAAGTCGGTTAAAGGTCCCGTCATGACCAAAGTAACAGGCTGATCTGCTGCCATAATTTTTTCAACCATATCCAAATGAGCCGACTCTGCTGCCATTTTGGTAATCATTTTTCCAGATTCGTTTAATAACGGCAGATAATTAAATGAATATGCTGCTTTACGCCAGGCTTCGGGAAACTGATTGACAGCTCTTGAATCTGATTTAGCAATTTCTAATTGATCGCCTCTTAAGTTAAACCGGTCTGTCATCTTTCGACACACCTCAACAGCCGGGTCAACGTAACCATCCGCATCAATTGCACTAACACCTAGCAATTTAATATCCGGTGCTTGTAAGAGTAACAAATATGACACTAAATCATCAATATTACCATCGTGATTAAAATATATTTCTTTCATTATTCTTCCCTATTTTGACTTAATATAATTCTGACCATCTGCTGCTGGAGCAACTGATTTTCCAAAGAACAAAACTAAAACTAAAATGGTAATTACGTAAGGAGCAATCTGCATGTAAACAGCAGGAATGTGACTAAAGAATGGTAGTTGATTGCCAATAATACTGATACTTTGAGCAAAGCCAAAGAAAAGCGAAGCTAGCATTGCACCTAATGGGTTCCATTTACCAAAGATCATGGCTGCTAACGCCATAAAACCTTGTCCAACAATAGTAGAAACTGAAAAATTGCCTGAAATTGCTTCCGCAAAAACTGCTCCGCCAATTCCGCCTAAAAAGCCTGATATTAGCACGCCAGCGTAACGCATACCATAAACATTGATCCCCAAAGTATCTGCTGCTTGAGGATTTTCACCACATGAACGCAGACGTAAGCCAAAACGAGTTTTATACAAAACCCACCATAATAAGATTGATACAATTATTGCCAGCCAGGCAGGTGCAGAAGTGTTTTGAAAGAAAACAGGCCCAATAAAAGGAATATTAGCAAGGCCAGGAAAACTAAAATAACCAAAGCTCTGCGTAATGTTTTCAGTTTGACCTTTATCATATATAGCTTTGACTAAAAACACTCCTAATGGTGGAGCCATAAGATTGAGGACAGTCCCGCTGATGATGTGATCAGCGTGAAAATTAATGGTTGCTACAGCATGGAGCAGTGAAAATAGCAAACCTACAACTCCCCCAACAAGAAGACCAATCCAAGGAGTTGCTTTACCAAAAGCAGAAGCAAAAGTCAGGTTAAACACAACGGCAGAAAAAGCGCCCATTGTCATTATTCCTTCAAGGCCAATGTTGGTAATACCTGAATTTTCACTATAAACACCGCCTAAAGCAGTAAAAATTAATGGTGCTGAATAGACAAAAGTCGATGACACAATTAAAGCTAAAATCGTAACTAAATTCATGAATTTTGTCCTCCCTGAGTTTTTGTGGAACTAACAGTAACGTTATTGGGTTCAGTTTCTTTAGTCGCTGCATCTTTTAGGGTTTCTTTAGTCCTTTTAGTTTTAAACAGTAATCCAATGACATACTGAATAGCAACAAAGAAAATGATAGCAGCAATTACTATTGAAACAATTTCATAAGGAATACCGGCAATAGTTTGCATCCCTAGACCGCCAATTTTTAAAATTGAAAATAATAGTGAAGCCAGTAAAATGCCGACGGCTGTCCCACCACCAAGAAGAGCAACGGACAGGCCATCCCAGCCGATATCTAAGCTGGTCGTTTGGGTGAAATAGTTTTGATATGTGCCAAGACCTTGAACAACACCGCCTAAGCCAGCAAATCCACCAGACAATAACATAGAAAGCATGATATTCTTTTTAGCTGACATCCCTGCATAACGACTCGCCGCCGCATTGGTACCAACTGAACGAATTTCAAAGCCAGTAGTAGTCTTTTTCATTAAATACCAATATAAAAAGACCGCAACCAAAGCAATAAAAATTCCCGCATTAATCCGCGAATCGCCAAACATTGTGCTAAGCCATCCAATTTTCAAGCTGCCGTTAGCAGTAATTGCTTTAGTAGTATCAGTATCGATGCGCAATTTTGATGACATTACTTGCTGCATTAAATATTGACACGAATAAAGCACAATATAGTTAATCATAATGGTTGTTATGACTTCATTAGTCCCAAATTGTGCACGGAGCCAACCAGCAATACCAGCAACAAGTGCGCCAGCCAGAATGCCTGTTATTACTGCCAATGGAAGCAAAATTGCCTTAGGCATATTAGGATTAGCCAAAACCACCCAGATAGAAGATAACCAGCCAGCTTGAGCCTGACCAGGCAAGCCAATATTGAAAAAACCGGCAGTAGAAGCGATAGCAAAACCAATAGCAGTAAAAATCAGTGGGGTAGCTTCACGGATCGTTTCACCTATGCCGTTCATGTTTCCTAACGCACTGGAAAACATTGAAGCATATGCTTGAATCGGATTGTAACTCCAAACCAGCATGATGATTGCCCCGACTAAAAAGCCTGCCAAAATAGAAATGATTGGCACTAAGATTTTCTTGGTTTTTAGTGTAACTTTAAGCAAGAGCGCTGCCTTCTTTCTTAACGCCGGTCATTAACAAACCTAATTCTTCATCACTAGTATTTTCCGGCTTGACCTCACCAGAAATTCTACCATCGTGAAGCACAATAATTCTGTCTGACAATTGCATAATTTCATCAAGCTCATAAGATATTAACAAAATTGCTTTGCCCTGAGCTCTCTCATTTAAGAGCTGATTATGAATATATTCAATGGCACCAACGTCAAGGCCACGAGTCGGCTGAAACGCAATAATTAAATTACTGTCGCGACTCAATTCACGGGCAATAATGACTTTTTGCTGGTTACCTCCAGATAAATCACTTACAGGCATTCTTTCACTTGTAGTTCTGATATCAAATTGTTTAATTAATTTCTTGGCATGTTCATGAATTACATCATAATGCATCACGTTATGGCGAGAAAATGGTTCCTTATAATAAGTTTGTAAAGCCAAATTATCAGAAATCGAAAAAGGTAAAATCAAACCATATTTTTGCCGGTCAGCAGGTATATATGAAACACCCTTTTCAGTTATTTGCCGTACCTTACGATTAGTCATATTTTCACCGTCAATCAAAATTTTGCCAGAATCAATATGTTGCAAACCGGTTAGGGCCCTGACAAGTTCATCCTGACCATTGCCGTCAATACCAGCAACACCCAAAATTTCCCCAGCATGCAAATTAAAAGATAGCCCTTTAATTATGGCAACATTTTGCTTGCTTTTTACATGCAGGTCTTCAACTTGCAACATTGTGCGCCCAACTTTTTCTGTTGGCTTATTGACCTGCATGTTAACGTGACGTCCCACCATTAATTCTGCCAGACGATTATTATCAACATTAGCAACAGCAAATGTGCCCACACTTTTGCCAGCACGAATCACAGTTACACGATCAGCTGCTCGTTCAATTTCTTCCAGCTTATGTGTGATTAAAATAATCGATTTACCCTCTTTTGCGAGTTCATGCAGAATTTGAATGAATTCGGTAATTTCCTGCGGAGTTAAAACGGCAGTAGGTTCATCGAAAATCATAATGTCAGCTCCGCGGTAGAGAACTTTCAAAATTTCCACTCTTTGCTGTTGGGCCACTGTGATCTCACTAACCTTTTTCTGGGGATCAACGTTTAAGTTATAACGCTCAGACAAAGCCATTATTTGTTTTTCCGCTTTTTTAAAATCTAATTTAGGGCCCGTGGTAGTTTCATGACCCAAAATGATATTTTCTAAAACAGTAAAGGAATCCATCAACATAAAATGCTGGTGTACCATGCCTATACCTAAGTCTTTAGCGACAGTTGGATTTTTAATGTTAACCTTTTGTCCGCGAACTTTGATTGAACCTGCAGTAGGAGTAATCAGTCCAGATAAAATACTCATTAAAGTTGATTTACCTGCACCATTTTCTCCCAAAAGAGCTAAAATTTCACCTTTCCTTAAAGTCAAATTAATATCATTATTGGCTTTAAAGCCGTTAAAATCCTTAACAATATGGCGCATCTCTATTACGTTCGTCATATCTTTCATTTTATGTAAATTTCCTTTTTCTAAAAAAACTCTTTGCATAAACTTACACAAAGAGTTTTAAACGTTAATTTACTTTAATTCTGCGCTACTGTTATTTTTCCGGAAACTACTTGCTGCTTAGCCTTTTGTACTGCAATCCATGCCTTTGGTGCCAGATTACCTTTAGTAATTGAAACACCATTGCCTTTTAATGAATAAACCAAGTGCTTTCCTCCAGGGAACTTACCTTTGGCTGCATCATCAGCTAAAGATTTGGTTGCAACATTTAGTCCCTTCAATACAGAAGTTAAAGTAAAGTTAGCCTTTTTACCATCCTTTGTTTTGTAGTTTCCCAGATTTTCCTGATCAACATCAACACCAATTACCCAAACCTTTTTATTTTCCGGCTTAGTTTGATTAAGTGCTTTAGCTTCTTGGAAAACTCCACTACCGGCAGAACCGGCAGCTTGGAAGACTACGTCACAGTTGTCAGCGTACATAGATTGTGCAATTGACTTAGCTTTATCGTTTGAAGTAAAGTTGCCGATATATTGTGTACTGACACTGATTTTTTTATGCTGAGCTTTAGCAGCGTCTTTTACGCCTTGCTTGAAACCTGCTTCAAAAGTATCAATGATTGCAGATTTTGCTCCACCGATAAAACCAACTTTATTGGTTTTAGTTGAATAAGCTGCAGCTACACCACCCAAATATGATGATTCGTTACTCTTAAAAGTAACAGAAGCTACATTTTTCTGACCAGTTATCACATCGTCAACAATTACAAAATTTTTCTTAGGATTCTTCTTGGCAGCAGCCTTAACTGAATCTTTTAACATATAGCCAATACCGAATATTGTCTGATAGCCCGACTTGGCAGCCTGATTAAAATTAGGCGTATAGTCGGTAGCACTGCTAGATTGAAAATACTGGTAGCCTTTGCCTTGTTTAAAGTTATGTTCTTTACCATAATCTTTAAAACCGGCCCAAGCGGCCTGATTAAAGGACTGATCGTTAATACCGTTGCTATCCGTAATTAACGCAATACTGTCCTTCTTGTTTTGACTGCTTGTTCCCTGTTTTTTTCCCGAGCAAGCATTCAAAAACAAAGTAAATGACGCCATTAAAAATCCTAATGACAAAAATTTCGTAAATTTCTTACCCATTTATATTACCCTCCACAAAATACGAACTTTTCATAACTAATATTATAATAAAATACGTATTAATTCAAGATAATTATTTTTTTGGTAAGATTTAGATAAAGAAATCGGCTTATCAACGAACTATTTACTTGGGTGAATTGGCACTTTAATATTGCCCTTAATTATTTCTTTACGTGCCTGACGTGAATATTGCCAAGCTTTTGCACTGATTTGTCCGCGTTTAATCGAAACGCCATTAGTTTTCAAACCGTAAACTAATTGCTGACCACCAGGGAATTTCCCGTTATATGCACGATTAGAAATATCTCGGGTAGCAACATTGACACCAGTAATCACAGAAGTCAAAACGAAGTTATCTTTTTTACCATCTTTAGTTTTATAGTTACCTAAATGTGATTGATCAGAGTCAACACCAATAGCCCAGACTTTTTTAGCACCTGTTCTAGTTTGATTAATAGATTTAGCTTCTTGGAACAGACCATTGCCTGCTAAACCAGAAGCATGAAAGATAATATCAGCTTTTTTAGCGTACATTGACTGAGCAATGGCTTTTTCTTTGTCTGCACTCTTAAAATCACCCACATACTGATTTAGCAGTGTAATTTTTTTATGCAGCTTTTTGGCTTGATCATTAACACCTTTAGTAAAACCGGCATCAAACAAGTCAATAATATTGCCATGAGCACCACCAATGAACCCAATGACGTTGGTCTTTGTTTCTGTTGCTGCTACAACACCTGCTAAGTAAGAAGCTTGCTCACTCTTGAAATTGGCGGAGGCCACATTCTTTTGCCCCTTAATTACTTCGTCAACAATAACGTAGTTCTTTTTAGGATTCTTTTTAGCAGCTGCTTTGACAGCGTCTTTTAAGCTATAGCCAATACCAAAAATTGTCTGATAGCCAGCTTTGCTTGCTTGATCAAAATTGGGTTCAAAATCTGCAGCACTGCCAGATTGAAAATACTGGTAGCCATTACGTCCACGACTAAGACTGTGATCTTTGCCGTATTCTTTAAATCCTTGCCATGCAGACTGATTGAAAGAATTATCATTGACCCCAGCAGTATCAGTAATTAGCGCAATGGAGTGCTTGGCACTGCTGCTCGAATTACTACTACCTCCCTGCTTTTTACCTGAACATGCTGTAAGCGCTAATCCTGCAGCGACTGCCACCGCACTAATGGAAAAGATTTTTCTAAATTTTGACTTCATTTTATGACCTCCTAATTTTTACAGTAATTAACATACCACATCTGGTACCATTGTCAAAAAATCACTACAAGATAAAGTGTTGATCTGATAGCATTCCTATTTTTTCATGAAAGCGAAACTAGGCTTAACTCATAATGTTTTGTATACCACAAATAAAAAAGTTGAAATTTTCGTATAGAACCGTTAAGGCTAAAAGGTCCTCGGCTAGTTTTTGTGCTAAAAATTGAAAGCAACTATTATTCATAAAAAAACGTATAATAAAATAAATAGAAGAGCTAATTTGTTATGGAAGTAATAAAATGAAACTATATAAAGAATTTTTCGAATCAGAATTAGGAACATTAACGCTTTTAAGTAACGAAAATAATTTATTAGGATTATGGTTTAACGGTCAAAAATATTTTGGTGCCGACTATGATTTGAATGTTGCCGAAGTTTTTGCAACTAGACCTATTAAACAAACTCTAAAATGGCTAACGAACTATTTTGCTGGCCAAAATCCTGATCCACGTACCATCCCTGTGAAACCTGTCGTGTCGGCTTTTAGACAAAAAGTACTCAAAGAACTACAAAAAATACCTTATGGCAAACTAGTCACTTATAAAGAATTATCTAATCGCGTGCAAAAAGGTCAAAATAAGATAAATTTGGCACGCGCTGTTGGCAATGCAGTCAAACATAATCCTATTAGTTTAATTATTCCCTGCCACCGTGTAGTTGGTAGTGATGGGGCTTTAACCGGTTATGCAGGTGGCCTTGATCGTAAAAAAGCTCTACTAAAAATGGAAAATCCCCAAATCAAATTTTCCAGTCAACTAGACTTGCTATAATTTTAAGGTTTGCGTTCTTAAAAAGAGCAAAATAAAAGCCGCATAAGGCTATATGCAGCTTAAACATTCCATTCAGCCATAAATTCTTTAACATAATCACGCATAAATTCGGTTCTTTTTTGCGCTTCTTTTTTACCCTCGACAGTATTCATTAAATCAGCCAAATGAAACAGTTTTTCATAAAAATGGTTAATTGTTGTTTCTGTATGTTCACGATATTGATCATGACTTACCAGTTTTTGTGGTTTGATTCTGGGGTCGTATATCACATTGTCATGAGCTCCGCCATATGTAAACGCACGGGCGATGCCAATTGCACCCAAGCTTTCAATGCGATCAGCATCTTGCACATACTCTCCTGATACTGGCAACTGATAATGATGCTCTATATTAGCGGAAAAAGACATATGTTGCATAGTGAATAAAATATCTTTGACTTCTAGGGAAGTAAAACCCACTTTAGGAAGCAGTTCTTTAATGTGGGCAAGAACTTGATCAGGGTCAGCACAGATTTTTTCATCAATAGTATCGTGTAAATATCCCGCAGTTTGAATAATAGCAACCATGCGACTATCTTCATGTGCATCAGGATTATCCTGTAAATACATTTTGCTGGCCAGGTGAGCAACTCGTTGTCCATGATAAAAATCATGCCCGGTTTTTTCGTCTTGCAGCTGCTTTTTAACAAAATCGGTTACTTTAGTTAAATCCAAGTTAATTTCCTTTCTAATTTGTAAAATGTTTTTTATAAAATAAGCAGTTTCGATAAAGGCTTGGCTTTTATTTACGCAATTTAAGCCTTATAAGCACTAAAATGCTTAATTATTCTTAATTTTGATTAATACGACAACAATTATTACTAGCTTGATAACCCTTTATATTATAAAAACAGACTATTAACTTTAGTAATTTATACTACTAGTTTAATAGTCTAGCTCTTTTTATTAATTTGACCAAATTTATTTCATAACGAGCTAACAATAATGTTAAATTATTCCTCTTTTAACTCGTATTAAATATTTAGTTTTTTATGAGCGGGCTTAAATTTATGACTCTTAGTAATTGTACCAATGTGATCATAAGTCACTGTTGCCCGTTTAAATTGACTCAAATCTTTAGTTTTAATATAACTAACAATCAGTTCACCATTTGCGGCATAGTTATAAAGGGGATAATAGTTTTCATAAGTATTTGTGCCATCAACTCTGAATTTAATCGCTGTACGCCCAATCCAAAAGCCTTTGTGTTTTCCTTTGGCTTGACCATCTTGCTTCAAGGAAACAGTAAATGTGGCATCTTCCTTATTACTATAAATAATATTTTCTTTAGTTAATGTCTTACCATATTGATGATCAGTTTCACTATAGCCATTATACGCATTAGCTAAAGATCCATTGTAATCGTGAACCACAGCATGTCCTTTTTTAAAGCGGTATCCGTAAGGTATTTGGCAATATGCTGCTGGAATTATATATTTCGTTTTACCATCTTTTTCTTTAATATTGCTAATGAAATAACGAGTACCATTAATTGTTCCCGCACCGATAAAAATATCCCAATCATCAACTCCAGGATCGGATCTAGTTTCCAATAGTTTATGTGATGTTAAATGGCGATACGCTTGAACATTATCTCCAGGAACAAAACTGGCATACCATTTCCGTTTTTTTATGTAATGGGCACCAGGCTTTTTAGAAAGCTTCTGCAGCTTGTTATAATCCTTTGTCGTGGCAACTGGCAGAGATTTTGCCGAAATAGATTGAGTGCTTACGCCTAATGAAGCAGAACCGATAGTTAACATCGCACCTGCAATCAACATTTTCTTGAATAACTTAATCTTCCTCATAGCAAATAAACTTCCTCACTTTAAGATATATGTCAATAATTTTTTCTGTTATGAATTTCACGTCTTATACTATTAGTTATATAATTAGTCAGTAATTTAGGCAATATCAAATGAAAAAAATACAGCTTTTTTAACACAAAATTATGGACATAAAGTGGTTTATAAATGTTATCATAGCAACTTAAAAGCTGTTTCATACTTTTGCATTATACAAAAAGCCAAAGCGTATTTGAAATATCGTATAAAAATTAAAGCCACTTCCCAGATTTGAACTGAGGACCTCCTCCTTACCACGGCGGTGCTCTACCTCCTGAGCTAAAGTGGCAAATCAATAATCAATAAAAAAGTACTCACTCTCATGGAGCGAATACTTCAAATAATACTATATCTATTCGTTGTCTGCAATAAATCTTACAGCGGTCCCATAAGCAACTACAGACTGCATATCACCGCTAATTGAACTAGAATCAAAACGCATCATTACAATTGCATCTGCACCTTTATCCCCTGCAGCTTGACGCAATCTTGCCAAAGCTTGATTGCGAGAATCTTCCAGCATCTTGGTGTAACTGCGAATTTCACCACCAACTACGGATTTTAATCCTGCGCCAAAATTTTTAACAAAATTTTTGGACTGAGTCGTTAAACCAAACACTTCACCAATAATTTCATATTTTCTACCAGGTATATTTTCGGTAGTAGTTACTAACATTTCTCTGTCAGCCATTTTTACTCTCCTATCTGAGCATTCAGATAAATATTTCACTAACATAATAGTATGAAATTACAGAATTTTTTTGTCAAATAAGAGTTACTATTTTGGCAGCAATTTCAGGTGGCATTAAATTAATTTGAGTTAAATCAGCACTTGCCACCCATTCTGGCTGATAAACGTTAGACTTACTTGAGCGTTCCTTTTCTTCACCACTGATTGCTGGTGCAGCTATAAAGGGCATTTTAGCAAAGAAAAAATGTTCATTTTCTTGACTTTTGTATTCTAATAGATGGGTCAAGTCAGCTGGCTTTAGCTGAATATTTAACTCTTCCTCGATTTCTCTTAATGCAGTTTCAACTGGAGTTTCATTTCCTTCAGCTCCACCACCTGGAATTACCCAGTAGTCCCGACCATTTTTTAATCTATGAATTAATAACATCGCATCATTTTCAGAATTATAAAGTATTACACGTGCGCGCATATCAAACACTCCTTCAGAAAAAATAATGTTTTCTTATATACCCTTTTGTCAACTAAAAAATCTGTTGCACCGAGCGCAACAGACTATTTTAGATTAATCTTTAATTGTAACTAAAGTATATTTTCTTTTACCTTTTCTAATAATAACGTATTTACCGTCAAAGGCTTTAGCAGGATCGACCTCAAAGTCTACTGACTGCTCGCGCTCACCGTTCACATAAATTGCTCCGTTAACAACATCTTCTCGTGCCTGGCGCTTAGAGGGTTCAATTTTGGTATCAACCAAGAAGTCCACAATATTTTGGCTCTGAGACGATGCCTCAGCCGCTGGTGCACTCTTTAACCCTTGCTCAATTTGCTTGACCGACAAATTTTTAATATCTCCGGAAAACAAAACATCTGTAATCATTTCTGCTTCTTTTAAGCCTGCTTCTCCGTGAACAAATTTTGTTACTTCTCTAGCGAGCGTCTTTTGCGCTGTCCGCTTCCACGGTTCAACTTTTACTTGCTCCGCCAGATCATCAATTTCTTCATGACTAAGGAAAGTAAAGTACTTCAAGTACTTAACAACGTCACGATCATCCTGATTGATCCAGAATTGATAAAATTCGTAAGGGCTAGTTTTTTCAGGATCAAGCCAAACGGCTCCACCAGCAGATTTACCAAACTTGGTACCGTCAGCTTTCAACATTAATGGAATAGTCAAACCAAAGGCCTGTCTGTCTGATCCCATTAATTTATGGATCAAATCAATTCCTGCTGTGATATTGCCCCATTGATCGCTACCACCAATTTGCATTTGAACACCATAATTTTTATTTAACTGGTAGAAATCAATGGCCTGTAAAATCTGGTAAGAAAACTCGGTAAATGAAATACCATTTTCCAGGCGATTGGCAACTACGTCTTTATTGATCATATTATTAACTTGGAAGTGCTTGCCGTATTCACGCAAGAATTCAATTAAACTTAATTTATCAAGCCACTCTGCGTTGTTAACAATTTGAAAGTTATCAGTGCCAAACAATTTTTCCATTTGCTTAGTCAGAGCAAGTTCATTTTCGTGTAATTTTTCTGCACTAAGGAGCACTCTCTCTGACTTACGTCCAGAGGGGTCACCAATTGTTCCTGTGCCGCCACCTATAACGATCACAGGGTGATATCCAGCCAGCTGAAACCTTTTCAAAATCATGAAGGGAATAAGATGACCGATATGCAGTGAATCACCAGTGGGATCAGTGCCGCAATAAAGGGCTAAGTCATCGTGGTCTTGTAAATATTTGGTTAGTCCTACTTCATCAGTCTGCTGGTTAATCGCTCCACGCCATTTTAAGTCTGCTAAAATATCAAAGTTTGCCATCTTTTTTCCTCCAATAAAAAATCCCTAGATTCTTAAACGAATCTAGGGACGACTAAATACTTTTTTCAGCCGTGGTACCACCCACGTTCGCACTTCAATGACAAGTGCCTTAATTACGGTCTTTATGGGAACCACCCAACTCGTATTTCGCTACACTTGACCTGTCTAGCTCACACTAACCGCTAGTTCTCTGAACGCTGAATCAAGGTGCTACTTAAATTTGTTATAAATGATAATACTCATTTTTTCTTAATAAGTCAATACAATTTGTTACTTATAAAAGCCTTTAATCTTTAAACCATAAGCTTTACCAGCTGTCATGTCATATTGAATAGCCTCATAATCGGCTAAAACTTGCTGCTGCTTCTTAGTCAAGTATTTCGGTTCTATTACTTGTCCTTGCCTTCCAATTAATTCAAAGCCTTTATCACCTTTGAAGTTAATTGTTATTGCCGGTAACTTCTTATGAACTTCAGTTAACAGAGCCTGGTAAGGAGTAACTTTCGAATCTGTCTGTTCCAGCATCATTGCAATAAAGTCACTTGAACTGACGAAATTATTAGCCTTGCGTGGCAGTCTCTTTTTAGCGCCATGTTGCCGTGCATACTTATTCGAATAGATAAAGTAGCGCGTCGAGTGCATCTGTACTGGATATTTGGCAGTATAACTCTGAGAAAGAATGCTTGGGTAGTGATCACCATAAAAGACCAAAGTAATTGGCTTTTTAATCTTATCTATCTGTTCAATGAATTGTTTCACAGCTTTATCAGTATATTGCGTTCCCTTGACATAAGTGGCCATTTGATCGCGAACCGCTGGAGACTTAAATAATTCTCCCGAAATCTTGCCCATGTATTCATTATTTGGATACCAATTATTATATGGCATGTGATTTTGGATTGAAATCAGGTTAATAAATTGTCCACCGTTACGCGAGTTGATTTCTTTTAGACCATTAGCATAGGTAGTAAAGTCAGAGTTATAACCACTCTTGCCCAATTTCTTTTGATCAATAATCTTATATTTCGAACCCACAAAGATAAATTTGTCAAATTTGAATCTATGATAGTCTTCCTGTCTGGAGTAATACGTTCCAATAAACGGGTGGACCGCAGATTTATAATCAAAATTCATTCCTATTGTTGGATAGAAATCATAATTAGGTACCACTTGAACATAAGGAGTCAATGTAGACTTAAACATTCCCATGTTTAATCCGGTTAAAGTCTCCCATTCCATATTGGCAGTACCACCACCATAACCAGCACTTAGCATGTTGCCGTAAGTAGAACGCGACTTCATTGATTGAATAAATTTAACTGGGTTTGGAACATCACGGTCAAGCCTAAATGTAGGGAAAGTACTTGGATCAACAAAACTTTCACTCAAATTAAAGACAATAGTTTGATCTTTAAGAGTATTCTTCCGCTTCTTATTTATTTTAGCAGCAACTTTTTCATATTTATTGTTTAACTGCTTGATACTTGTTTCTGAATATCCCTCAGGCTGATCCATAATTTGCAGATCAATATAATTCAAGAAATTAAGTACAGGACCGTTAACTTGGATATCTCGTTCTGGATTACGGAACCTTTGTTTATTATCGAAACCGCGATTGATATGATAGATCACTCCACCATCATGATTAAAACGCAATGGTGTGACAAATAATAATAAGCTTAAAAGTGCCCAAATACCACGTCTCTTCCATGATCCCCGCTTTTTAACAGGGAATTTTAACTCTAAGAAAATATCAAGGGCAATAACTACAATCAGTGCAACTAAAATTACAATAACAGTAGTCTTACCGATCATTGGAATTAAGGTTTTCCAATTGACAATTTCACTGATTTCAGTTGGATAAATTGGTTCACCACGAAGTAAGAGCTTAATCTTATTGGCTACAGCCCAACCGATCGCGATTATACTGACTAAAATGTTCGAAGTCCAATAGCGTGTAGTTACAAAGTAAAAGACAGAAAATAACGCATCCAAAAAGATGGTAGTCAAAATCATGGCAAAGAATTTAGTGCCCAGAAGATAAACTATCGCATTAATTGTAGAAGCAGTACTAATTTGAATTCGTAAATTATCAGATTCAATTAGGAAAGAACCAAAACTTAGAATATAAAACCAGACCCAAGTAAGCAGATTAACCCTGTTAGTAATTACAAACTTAGTAAAGACTGCCCATACTTTTTCGCATACCTTAGCTAAATTAGGTTCGTTATCTAAATAATTAATTATTTTCGCAAACGGATTGATTTGGAATAAATAGCGATCGAGCAACTGATACCAAACAATCACAATTAGCAACATAACAACAAGCATTATCAACTTGTTAATCATTGAGGAGCCAGTAAAATGGAATGCTCTCATAAATCTTGGTGAAATGGGCGCATCCATAATCATAATTACTGGAATAAAGAAACGCATCTGTTCTTTATTAAAAGTCATAATAACTTTTTTGAATAATAAGAAAACAGCTACTACCAGTAAAAACATGAACGGAGATGAAGGATTGTTTAAGAACTCCCTGTTCCAGTCACCACCCCCGTTGCCGGAAATAATTTGTGACCAGTAAACAGCATCGAACCCCGAAACACCGATTATCACAATGAAGAAAGAAAGAAAACCGCTAATTAAAGATAGGGTTAGCAATTTTTTGCCAATGTGGACATTAGCTAAAAACATGCCCCAGGCAAAAAATAAAACCAAGTAAAGGCCATATAGCGAATATTGAAATGACAGATTGCCGGCACTTAAAGCAAAACCCAGTAGAGTTAATAAACTCAACACCAGGAGATTTTGCTTAACTGTCAATTTATGCAAAAAGTCATACAAATGTGGCTGAATCAACAAACAGAAAATCAAACCAGAAAACAAAACAGATGTACTGGTAATGATCGGAAACAGCATGCCCCATACACGCCACATGTTAAAGCGGGCAGGAACTATAAAGAAAAATAAAATGTAATAGACAATTAAAGTCACGCTGGCTAACAACCAGTATTTAAAACTTTCGCTAACACTTTGTTTTTTCTTACTATAAACAGCACCAAATATCATGGGAATAAGCATTAAAGTCGCATTATGCAACATATTTGGCATAAAACGGACAAATGAAAAATGAGCTCTAGCAGCAATTCCCTTCAAGTTGAACATTTGGACCAGCATGAACAGAGTTGCTACCAGTAGACAAATTATCTGGATGACTTTTAAAGATTTTTTATTTTTATTCATATTTCTAGTTATTTTCCTCACTAAAAATGATGCTATTAATTATCGCGCTTAATACCCAATTTTTTCTTAATTGAATATAAAACATCAACCTTTTTTCCTTTTCTGGCAAAAAAATCACGAAGATCATATCTAAATTTATAGACCATAACCAACGTCATAATCAATAAAACGATTCCAGCTTCCTGAGTTGTCAAAAATTGATATAAACTGAACAATATTATAAAAATTATTGGTGGAACCGTCAAATTTTGTAATATTATTAACAGGAAAAAAGCAACTAACAATGTCGCTGCAGCTACTGGTGTATCATATAACGCTGCTACTATCACAGCGACCGTTACACCTTTGCCACCTTGGAAATGTTCCCAAAAAGGAAAGCAATGACCCAGCATTAAGCCCAATCCTGCATATAGCAAAGCAATATTGTTTGGGAAAAGGCAATGTACGATTGAAAGACAAATAATAGTTTTCAGTATATCACCAATACAAGTTAATATACCCCATTTTTTTCCAAACACGGCTCCGACATTTGCAGTTCCCGGATTACCTGATCCCACCTTTGTAGGATCTTGATGCAAGGCAAAACGACAAATCAACACAGCAGTGAGCAGACAGCCAAACCCATATCCAATAATAATTGACCACAAACGCATGCTCAATAGTCACCTTCTTCCTGGTAACTTTGATCTTGATAATCCTCATATATATGGTATTCTTGACTATCAGGATTTTTAAATTTGAAGCCATCAGCTTTATTACGACTATTCTGATATGTTTCATTATTATTTATAGGCGTCTCAGACAACCCAAGTTCTGTTCGTAGATAATCGGAGACCCGTTGCAATTCTTTAGTAGATTGTACCTGATAAGAAGAGCCGTCTATTGTAGCATTGTGACCATGAAGATAATCATTTTTTACGTTTTTAGTAGAGTCACGATAATTAAAGGCGATCTGACGCAATGCATCAAAGGGCAAATTAGTTTTAAGATTTCCCGAAACTGACGATAATACTGAGTCAATGCGCGTTAAAGTATTAATTGAAACGGATTTTTTTATGATAGTAGTAATCACTTGGCGTTGACGCTTTTGACGACCATAATCGCCTTCTGGATCATCATAACGCATGCGTGAATAAGCCAGAGCCCCACCACCGCTCATATGAGTAAGCTGATTTTTCTTAAAAATATAACCACCATACTCAAAGCTCATAGTTGGCCTGATATTAATACCACCAACATAACGGATGAGACGCATAATACCGTTCATATTTACCAAAACATAATACTTAATTGGAACATTAACTAACTTGGACACGCTTGCCATCGACATGGCAGCCCCACCAATGGGATAAGCTGCATTTATTTTTTCAACTTGAAATTGGTCAGCGCCGACCATTTGAGCCATAGTGTCTCGTGGAACTGACATTAAGGTGTAGCGCTTCTTTTGGGGATTAACAACAGCAATAATAATGGTATCAGTATTGCCTATCTTGTCTTTACGGTCGAGTGCTCCAGTATCGCTGCCCATTAACAACACTGCAAATTTTTTCTTACCGTTAAATTCACCATTTTTAATCTGCACGCTGTTTTTAGCGTCGTATGCGTTATCTACCGTATCTTTTGTGCGAAAATAAATATATGCTGAATACACGCAGACCGCCAAAGCCAAAAGCACTATAAAACATGATAACCACGCTAAAATACGCCTTTTTTTATGGTAATCTTTTGCATGTAATTCAACCCGACTTTTATCTGGATGATTATCGTTGTGATCCATAACTTTTACTTACCCAAATTTTAATTACAATGAGTACATTATAGCAAAAAAAACAAGCCATTGCCGGTTTGTCTATTTTATCTTATTAAAATCATTAATTTATTTAATTCAAGGCTAGGGTTAGTCTGAGATCTTCGTCACTATCACTAGCCAGTGCAGCTGCATTATAAGCAGCACTAATCTGATCGCTCTCAGCCGTCAACGTAAAATTAGGCGAAGCTATAGTTAAATTAGTTTTATCTTTACTTAATACTACTTCGTTAGCATTAGAATTCACTTTCCAACCCGAAAAAACTGGTATCACGAATTTCACTGAAAACGGCATATCTTTATGAGAATTATTTTTCAGATAAAACTTAATATTAATTTCATTTCCCTCCAAAGCATAAGTTAGAATTGCTTCAAAATGAAACGGGAACTTTTTATAACTCGAATTGTCGTCAATTAAAGCTAAACTAACTCGTGAATCTCCCTTGTCTACAACTGTCCAGGGCAGGATATCTGCTAGATTGTCCTCTAGTTCAGCTCCTCTAAAAATAACTTCTAATGCTTTTTGCGCGTCAATATCTTTAAAATAATCAATTTGTCTATTCAGGGCAATCAAGTTAGCTAACCTGGCACCCTTTTCAGAAACAGTCACACGCAAAACAGAACTTTCAATTGTTTGCATAATTTACTCCCAAACTTTTTCTCTTTCAAAAATAGCACTCAAATAGTGTTATTGTCAATTTGATCAAAATACAAAATTATTTGCAATTTCAGTTAAATTATTGAAAAATTATACTTAAATATCCAAAAAATGATATAACAATACGCTTTTTGGATAGCATTTTAATTTAAAGCTTATTTTAAAGCATTTTTAGCAAAAGAAGCCAAATTTATTAGCAAAATTTACTTAGATATATTATAATTAACTTGTTCCCGAGAATTATAATAAAGTTTTTGGAACAAGTTAATAAAAAGGGCATCCCAAGAAATTGGGGTGCTTTTTTTATATATTATATTTCGTAATTAATACGATCACGTGAAGCTTCGGTTAGGTCAGCAGAAACTGGTGCAACAAATGAGCCATCATCTGGTAATTCAATATCACTAACCTTGCTGGCCTTGGGTAATACTGCTTTATTATAAAGACGACTGGCAAGAGTGTCAGCTGCCATTTTCATTGACTCTCGCAAGCCCTGCCCTTCAGTTATTCCACCTTTAACATCAGGGAAACTAATTACATATATATCATTTTCCAGTGGCTTAAAAACAGCTGGATACGTCACAACTTTATGGTTCATCCTAGACCTCCTCATTTTGCTCTTTACTTCTACCATAATATACCCAAATTGCCAAAAAGAAGAAAAAATTATTAAAAAATTATTTTTTAAAATAAAAAAGAGTTGAATTTTATAATTTTTGCTATAACTACAAAATCTAAAACAACTTTGAGAGTTACATCAGTTTTCAACGCTTTTTATTATTTTATTATTTATTATTTTTAAATAGTCTCCATCCACTCAGTATAACCGTAATCAAACAAATTACCATTGAAATAATAAAAACCACATGCATGCCATAAATAAAAATTTCAGGTTGTTTAGGTAAATAAGCTGTAACTCTTTCTCCTTTTGCTTTGCTCATTGCAGCAAATAATACTGTAGTAGCACTTGATATTCCTATGACCATTCCTAAATTACGGGAAAGTGAATTAATACTGCCTGCAATGCCTAAATCTTTTTGCTCGACTGAGCTCATAACTAAAGAATTATTTGGCGAACTGAATATGCCACTGCCTAACCCCATAATTGCGATACTAATTATGAATAACCACATAGATGAATCTAAGTTGCATAATGTATAACCAATCTGACTGATCAGCAATAACAATAGGCCAATAAAAGTAATCAATTTAGGACCGATTTTATCAGAAATAGAGCCAGCAACTGGGGCAGCAAATAGTTGAACTACAGGTAGTATCATTAAAATTAAGCCTGTTTTCCCTGGTGACAAGTGACGAGCATTTTCCAAATAAAAAGGGGTAACCACATTAAAGAAAAAGTTAGTAATAAAAATTAATAATGCACAAAGCAGACTAACTGAAAAATCTGGATTTTTAAATAATTTAAATTGCAATAATGGATTTACTACATGATTCTCAACGTAAACAAACCAGATAAAACTGACCAGACCCACTAGCAACATAAGTAAAACGGGTAAAGAACTAAAGCCAAGCTGCTGCCCTAAAAAGATACCGCCAAATAATGTAATCATACCTAAAGCAAAGCTGAAAGAGCCGGCTTTATCTAGAGCAGATTTAGTAAAAGTAATGTCCTTAGGCAAGAATATAGCCCCAATTATTGCAGCTATCAGGCCAACAGGAACATTTAGCCAAAAAATATAAGACCATGATAGGTGACTTAAAATTAAGCCGCCAAGTCCGGGGCCTGCAATAGAACCCAAAGCAACAAAAGAGCCAATTGTACCCAATGCCTTTCCTCTTTCAGTAGCAGGAAAAATTTCAGTAATAATCCCATTATTAGTAGCCATGGTCATAGCTGCACCAAAAGCCTGTACTGCTCTTGCCACTAATAAAAATATTAAATTAATTCTAATTCCAGATAAAAGCGACCCTGCAATAAAGAATATAGCTCCCAAGCGAAAAACCTTTATTTTGCCGTAAGTGTCACTTAATTTGCCAAAAAATAAAATAAAGCTGCAAACCACAATCAAATATAGTGAAACTACCCATTCAGATTGACTCATCGGAATGTGTAACTCCATACTGATCACTGGCAAAGCAATATTAACAATTGTACCGTCTAAAGTTGACATAAATGTAAATAGACCCACAGCAACTAATATCCACCAGCGATTTTTTTGTACCTTTTGATTAGATTGATAGCTTAATGTTTGTGCCATTTTAATATACTCTCCATTTCAAAATTAGTTAGGTACCTTAATAGATTGAATTATACACCTTTTTTTCTATCTGCCAAATATAAAGGCGACCACTTATTACGTAGTCGCCTTTCCTGCTTTGCAGGTGAATATTTAAGTAATCTAAATTGATAAAAGTAGTTTACGGACCTCTTGCGGGCTATGGGCACTAAGTAAATGCTTAACATTATCCGGATTTCTAACTATATCAACTAATTGTTCTAAGGCTCTTTCGTGTTCTCTTTTTTGTCCTGGTGACAAGATAAACATACAAACGATGGTGGCTTTTTGCTGGCGAATTTGGATACTCAGAGGCTTATCCAATAAAATTAACGATAGTCCTACTTTTTTATTACTATTGCTTGGAGCAGCATGAGCCAAGAAAATGTCGTTGGAAATAAGCATATATGGTCCATACTGCTTAATCAACTTGACAATCTTTCCAAAATAATCATTATCTACTATGTCATTTTTTTCCAGTAATCGACAGCCCATTTTCAAAACTTCCTGCCAATTTAAAGTATTATTATGAATAAATTTAATTCTATCAGCAGGTAATAAATTGCCTAAAGTTGGTAAGCCAAGTTGATGGTTTTCATCAATTGTCGGTGAAATGAACTTATCAAGACTTAACCGCAAACCATTAACGTCTTTCACATCTGCATATTCGCTAATAATTGATAAAAGATTGCTTACTGTACTTTTATTATGTTCAATTTTTTGCGGAACTTTTTGACGAAAAAAACTTTCGATAATACTTTCATCATGCTTAGTTAACACTGCTTTAACTTTGATAACAGGAATTGGATACTTCTTTTCTGACAATATAGCAGTACTAATAATTAATTTTGCTTGATATTCATGCTTAAAAATTAGTGGTAAATCTCGAATTTCAAGTGGCAGCGAAAATTTAATTAACGGATACATTTTATTGAGTTCATGATAAAGCATTGCAGATGTACCAATTCCACTTGTACAAACAACCAGAACTTCAGCCAATGAAGCCCTTTTTATTTTATCCTTGTTTGATATATCTTGATATCCCTTAGTATTAACCGATCCAAAATAAAGACATATTAGTGCTACTTCTTCACTAGGTAATTTTTTTTGTAAATATTGCTCTAAAGGCGCACAGGCAATTGCAGTAAACTTAACCAACTCTGGATATTGACGTTTAATTTCATTAACTTCATTAGAAGAAAATGGTATGTCAAATTTAACTCTAAAAAATGTAGCATACAAATGATTACATAAAACTCTAGTAAATAATTTATAAGAAATTTTTTGTTCTGTTAATTGCTCATAGCGAAAAATTATTTCTTGAGCTATTTGATCTAAGTCCTGATATAAAGAATCATTTACACAATTGACCTCAGTTGCTTGCGAGCACAAAACTATTTTACTTAAAAAAACTACTTCACCTTCAGTGATTTTTTTACTTGTAAGAAGATAGAGCAGATATTTACAGTTAGCTAAAACATTAGTTGTATTGTTAGCTATCCAATTGTAATCAGCTGTAGTTTTAACATAACGGTCATTTTTAATCCTTGAATAAATAAATACCAAAAGATAAGCCAGTTGTTGAACAGAATTTTCAGAAAAATTCATCTGAAGATTTTGCTGAAGATCCTCAACTAGCTCTCTAGATTTAGATACCGGAAACTTCAAGTGTTCTATATACTTATAAACCAATTTATTATGCTGCATCAATAATTCATAAATAGTGATGCGAATAGCTGACTCACTGCAATTTGTTTTATGTCCCAGGTGTGAGCTAACTATTTCTAGTCTTGGAAAACATTTGTTAACTGCTTTAAAGTCTTTAATAATTGTATTACGAGAGCAATTGAATTTTTGTGCTAAATTATTAATTGAAAGATATTTATTCTGATCTATCAGCAATAAAACAATCATAGTCCGACGATCTAAAGCATCCAAAGGTACTTCCAATTCATAAGTTGACGTTAAATTACCTAGACTAGAACCAGCTATTATACTTTTTTTGGTCTTATCGGTTATCTTATATCCGTAACGTGGCACATTAATTACTTCATCAAGATGATTCTGTTTTAGCGTATTATTGATGGTTTTTAACCAATTAAAAGCTGTTCGCCTGGAGATTTTAAACGTTTCCAGAATCTCTTTTAAACTCACAAAATCTGGCGCTTGAAGTAAGTACTTAAAAAGCCTGCTAGCCGGTGTCATGGCATAATTACTTGTTGCCATGTTAATCACCCTTTAAATTTAGTAACATAGCAATTCACCACAGAAAAGTTAAAGACCTAATTTATCAACTACTTCATCAATAACATTATCAATTCCTATATTAGTTAGAAGTGGTAAGCCATTAATAACTGGGATTTTAACAGCATCATTATCATATTGAGTAGTAGTAACAACTAAATCATATTCAGGGGCTAAAGACTCAATCTGGGCAACTGATGATTGTCCTAACGAATATTCATCAGTTGAAATGCCGCGATTACTTAATTCCTCTTGTAATTTATTCATTGCTGTTGTACTAGTAACAACGCCTGCACCACATGCAACTAAAATTTTCTTCATAATTTTTCTCCTTATTTATACAATTATTTTTCTTTGGTACTTGCTGCCATCTGATTTTCTTCAGCGATAATCTTTTTCCTGTTCCACCAGCAAAGTCCTACGATCAGAATAATGCCAATTGCATAAGCTGCAATCTTATAAGGAGCAATTTGGACTATCAACCATGGATATGGGTTGGAACCATAGTCAATACTTGAAATCAAAGACGAACCTTTCGGAATAGCAAAGTGAGCAGCACGAGCACACTTGGTAATAAGTGGTGCCAAATTGGTACCAATCCACAAACCAATGACAACATTAATGGCACCAATAATAAATGATCTGAAAAAGTCACCGTGAGTAACTGAAACAATTAATGGAAACATAAAAACGAATCCTACTAAACCAATAGTTGGCAGGAATTGATTCCCAGGCAAAATAAACGCAAACAATAGAGCAACTGGAATCATTAGCGTAGCACAGGCCAAAACTACAGGACTACCGATACCGACAGCTGTATCCATTCCAATATAAATTTTTCTTTTACCTGAAAATTTCTTTTGGGTAAATGCTTGGATAGCGTTTGAAACAGGTACAACTCCTTGCAACAATAAAGCCGCCATTTTCGGTGTAATAATCATTACGGCAGAAAGTGTAACGCCCATCAACATGATTTTACCCAGCTTAGTGGCAATAGTCATCCCCGGAATGAAGCCATATGCCAAAATTCCAATAATGATACCAATTGCAAAACCTAAAAGCGTTGGTTCACCCCAGGAACCGAATTTCTTATTAAAGTCCTTAGCATCCATATGTATTTTATTGACACCAGGAATTTTATCAATAATCCAGTTGAAAACAATTGCCACAGGGACAAATGAACCAGCGTAACCGTGAGGAATAGAAATTCCTGGTAATCCTAGATACTTTTCAGAAAGTGGTGCGGTTCTGTCAGCAGTAACCATAATTACGATCATATTCACACTTGCTAAAAACAAGCTGAGTACAATGTCTTTGGTTAAAGCATATACTAAGGAACCACTAAACGCGAAATGCCAAAAGTCCCAAATATCAACATCAATAGTTGACGTAGTTTTGGTAACCAGCATCAAAACATTAATTGCTATTCCCAATGGAATCATACTAACTCCGACTGCAGTGCCATAAGCAATCGCTGAAGCTGAAGGCCAGCCAACATCAATTACCTGCAAATTTAAGTGCATTACCTGAATCATGTTTTTAATTGCAGGATTCATAACATCAGTCAAGATTGAAACTGTCGCATTCAAACCGATAAAGCCAATTCCAACCATTAGGCCACCACGTAATGCTTTGGTAAATGGTACTCGTACACACAAACCAAAGATTAACATAATAATTGGTATTAAGACTGTTGGTCCTAAGCCAACTATATACATAATGAAATCAATAACTGGTTTCATAAATAACTCCCCCTCTTTATTGTTAAATATGCTTAGAAATAATTTGATAAAGTTCCTGACTATCATTAAGCTTTTGTAAGTCACTTAAAAGCTTTTGATTTTGAAATAATGTCATTAATTTTTGCAACATCTTAACCTGACTATGCGGGTCTTTTAAAGCCAACATCACAACAATCTGAACATCCAAAATTTTCTTAGTTTCAGCCATATTGTGAAATGGTACTGGATGATCCAAAGTAGCAAAAGCTATTGCTGCTTCATTAACGTATTGCACATCTGTATGTGGAATTGCCACAGCAATTTTGCCACTGGGCAAACCTGTCGGGTGAATTCTTTCCCTTTGCATGACTGCATTTTCAAAAGTATTTTTAACCTTACCGTTAACTTGCAGCTTATTTGCCAGAAAATGAAGTACTTCATCAGCTGTATTTACTTTGACATGTGCAAAAACTAATTCTGGAAGCAAAAGTTCCATTTATTCACCTCCTTTATTGGGTAATTTTTAATTATGAGAAAAAGATTTCGCACTCGTCTGACCGTAGTAAGCATTAGTTCCATGTTTCCTGTAATAATGTTTATCAAGTAGGTATTGTGGCAATTCGCAATTTTTTCTTGTTAGTTGCAAAGTGTGATAATCTTCTTCTGCAACAACTTCTAAAACTTTGGCATTATATACTGCCTTGTCTGGCGTTGTTCCCCAGCAGAACGGCCCATGCTGACTGACCAAAGCTGCAGGAGTTGCTTCATAATCTAAATGGCGTTCTTCAAACGTGCGCACGATTGTCTTACCTGTGTTTCCCTCGTAGTCTGCTGTAATTTCTTCTTTGTTCAGTGCATCAGCTGCTGGAATATCAGTGTAAAAAGTGTCGGCATGGGTAGTATTGAGTGCCGGAATATCCATTTTAGCTGCCGCAAAAGCTACTGCCCACGGCGAATGAGTATGAACAATGCCGCCAATTTTGGAAAAGTGGTTGTATAAATATGTATGAGTTGGAGTGTCACTTGATGGATTCAGCTTGCCTTCAACTACCTTGCCGGCTAAATTGACTACTACCATATCCTTAGGTACTAATTTGTCATATTCAACTCCTGATGGCTTAATAACAAATAATCCTTGCTTACGGTCAATACCAGAAACATTGCCCCAAGTAAAAGTAACCAAACCTAATTGGGGTAACTGCATGTTGGCTTCATATACTTCTTTTTTTAATTTGTCTAGCATTATTTAGCCTCTTTCTAGGTGTAATCGTTCTCAACCAATATTCAAGCACGACAAAAGAATAAGCAAAAGTCAAGGTTATCCATTATTTCTGGTGCAATTAGTTAACTAGAGATTTGGGCAGTAAAAAAGCACATCGATTAGGATGTGCCTATTTACTTTTGTATTTTCTATAATAAAGATTTACAAAATCTCGCCTTAATTGCGTCTTGCTCAGATTTAAAATAAACTGCATTTGCAACATTTTGTCGATAACTCGTCTGCAAAGAAAGATGAAAAACTTTAGAGTTTTGATTACTAATAATTTTTTATAACCGAAAATTGCAATTTTAAGTTGAACACCCTACTTGATCTGATAGATGCAATCTAATCTTCTTTCATATAATTTATCGGGTGTGTGGTAGGCTAAGACCTTGCGGGGCAGGTTATTGCACCATTCCTCAATGCCATAGATTTGCATTAAGTCATAATCCTTGATGGACTGACCTTTAGGAATAAAGCGCCGGATTAGCCGGTTGTGCCGCTCAATCCCGCCCTTCTCGCAAGAAGTATAAGGGTGCGCGTAGTAGACCAGCGTTTGCGCAGCTTCTTCTAACTGGTCTAAATCCGCAAACTCAGAACCATTATCGGTGGTAATGGTCTTAAAGACTTCGTGCCAGTGCTCCTGGTATTGGCTGCGCAAGGTTTTAAAGGCCGCCATGACGCTGGCAGCCGTCTTATCCTTAATCGGGATAATCATGAATTTGCGGGTCATGCGTTCATACAGGGTTAAAAGGGCCTGGTCATCTTTGGTTTTATGTCCTAAAACTAAGTCGCACTCCCAGTGGCCAAACTCGCGGCGCTGGTTAATAGCAGCAGGCCGTTCACTAATACTGCGGCCCAATCTGCGTTTATGCTGGCGTACCCGTTTGGCTTTCGTCTTGCGGCTTAAGCATTCGGGCAGATCCGTCGTTTTAACCCGTAATAAACTACGTTCTACATAATGATAAAGCGTCTTGGTGCAGACTGTTTCATTCCGGGTAAAGGCGCCGCCGGCTAAGGCGCGGCCGGCGCAGGCATCAAGCGACCAGCCCTGCTTGAAGAAGTGCGTTTCAACGTACTTAATGAAGCGAGTTTTGGCTAGAAAAGCTTGCTTACGGCCGCAGTTTAAGCGCCTTATCTGGTAGCGTCTTTGCGCTGCCTGGGCATCGTAGCGGTGGCGATTGCCGTGATAGAGTGCAATCTGGCCGCGTTCAAGCTCGTACTTGACCGTGGTGGGCGAACAGTTGAGGGCACGGGCAATTTGACGCAGGGACTGGCCTTGGCTGCGTAAAACTTGGATAATTACGCGGTCTTGCAAAGCAAGATGTTGGCCCTTTTGGTGAGTAGATATGGTATAATTAAGGGAGTTCATTGGTAACTTCTTTCTAGAATTGATTGGGTTAATTACATTCTATCAGAGAAGTCCAATGGACTTTTTTTATTTTTTAATCAGGGCAAGTGTTCAACTTCATTTTACAATTTATCAATTTTTTATAACCAATATGCGCACAGAAGCCCAGCTTTCGTAAACGATACCTTGAGCATCTTTGTTTCTTTTTGAGGCGCTTAACTGCTGCAACTTCACTTCTTCTTTTTGGTAAACTAAGCGATTTGTATTAAAATTAAACTATTATAAGCGCGAAAGAAGAATGAAACATGTGGATTGATAATTTTTTATTTTTAAGAATTAATACTAATAACTTTTATGTACAGAAAGAGAATTAAATGATTGATAATACTCCACGAAAAACAAAAGCATTTATTGCTGGCGCCAATTTAAATGATTCCAATTTTGACTACTACATGAGTGAACTGGCCAACCTGACAGAAGCCGCAAACATGGAGGTTGTAGGACAAGCTCGACAAAATGAGGAGCATATAATTGCCGGCACTTATTTTGGTTTGGGAAAAATTAATGAAATTAAGGATATGGCACACGGCTTAAAGGCAAAAGTTCTGATACTTAACGATGAGTTAACGCCGGTTCAAATCCGAAATTTAGAGAAATTAACTAAATTACGGGTAATTGACCGCACCGAATTAATTTTAGAAATTTTTTCAAAAAGAGCACGCACTAAACAAGCAAAATTGCAGGTGCAACTGGCACGCCTGCAATATGAATTACCACGATTGCACCCGTCAGAAAACACCTTGGACCAACAACGTGGTAATGGCGGCTCAACTGGCGGTGGCTTCGCCAACCGTGGTGCTGGTGAATCCAAGCTGGAATTGAACCGGCGCACCATTGGTAAACAAATTTCTATTATCAAAAGAGAATTACAAGCAATTGATAAGCAGGAACAAATCAAAGCCAAAAGGCGTAATCAAAACCATGTTCCCAAAGTAGCGCTTGTTGGTTATACCAATGCTGGCAAATCAACCACGATGAATGGATTGTTAAAAGAATTTTCCAAACATAGTAATAAACAAGTTTTTGTGAAAAATATGTTATTTGCTACTTTAGACACAAATGTGCGCAGAATTGACTTAGAGAATAATTTTAGTTTTATTCTTTCCGACACAGTTGGGTTTATTTCCAAATTACCCCATAATTTGATTGAGTCTTTTAAAGCAACTTTACAAGAAGTAAAAGATGCTGACTTATTGATAAATGTTGTTGATGCCACTGATCCCAACATTATTCAGATGATTCGCACCACACAAAATGTGCTCAATGAAATTGGTGTTAAAAATACTCCGATGATCACTGCCTACAATAAGGCCGACAAGTCGGAACGTAATTATCCTCAAATTGAAGGCAACGGCATTTTATATTCGGCAATTGATACCAAATCGATTGAAACCCTTGCTGACTTAATAACGAAGCGTATTTTTTCCAACTATAAAAAAATTAATTTGTTGTTGCCTTTGTCTGCAGGGAAAATTTTATCTTATTTACACGAAAACGCCCAGGTATTAAAAGAAAGTTATCAAAATGATGGCGTTCATATTGCCGTGCGACTATCACCCAGAGAACAAGCACAATTTGCCGGTTATATAGTCTAGAAGAAAAACAGCATTAAAAATAACATAAATAAAAAGATTCTCACTTTACCATGAGAATCTTTTATTTTAATATAAATTTAGTTTATTAAGGTAAAATATTATTAAATTAAGCATATAATTTACAGTTGACTACTGAAGGACACGTTTTGCTACACATGGATAAAAATATGAACTGATTGTTTGTAATACTACGCCTTGCTCTGGAGTTGCAGCACTGATATACTGATTATTTCCAACATAAATCCCCACATGATAAGGCGCATCTGTCGAACCCCAATATAATAGATCTCCAGGCTGCAACTGGCTCATTGCCACTGTTTGCCCAATTTTTACTTGGTCAGTTGTTATTCGTGGTAATTTCACACCACCAGCCTGATTATATACATATTGAACTAAACCAGAGCAATCAAAGTTTTCTGGACCGTTGCCACCCCAAGCATAGCCCTTACCTAATTGACTTTCAGCTAAATTGACTACAGCCTGAGCGCGCTTTGAAACATTGTCAGAAACAATAGTATTAGCTATATTAATTGGATTTACATTAGTTTTACTGTTCTTCTTTTTAATAACATTATTTAAACGAGGAACCACTACTTTTTGTTTTTGAACCTTTTGTTTTTTTGGTATTTTTAATGCTTTCTTAAGTTTTACTTTTTTACTTTTCTTTTTTGTAGCAACAAATTTTACTTGTTCACGAGCAGTTTTAGCATCAGATTTTTCTTCCAAATCTTCAGTATAGCGAGCCTCAATCCACTCACTATCACCAATCATATACCATAGCTTGCCTTTGCGATCCACCGCAGTTTTAACCACGTTCCACTTACTTTTATTTTTGGCACGAAAACTTATTAGTTGTCCACCTTCATAATTCGTCCAAATTTTTACTTCTTTGTTAGGCAAGCAACTAATTTGCACTCGTTTGACAGGCTCTTTTAATGTAGCAGCATCCACAGCCTTTTGTGGAGCAGCAACGCCAATTCCGGTTAGCGTCAATGCTGCAGCAAGCCCCATTTCCCAAAAATTACGCTTCATCAAATCAGCTCTCCTTCAATAGCTTAATGTGATCATCAATCAGTATTCAATTTTATTTTAAACGCTTTAAATATTTAATCAAGTTACACTAATCAAACAATACTAAAAAAACACTTAGAAGTATTCTAAGTGTTTTAATTTAATTAAAACATATTCTCTTAATCAAGAACACGTTTTGCAACCGATGGGTAGAAATATGAACTTAAATTTTCTTTTACAACCCCTTGAGCTGGAGTAGCAGCATGAACATACTGATTGTCGCCAACATAGATTCCTACATGATATGGAGCAGTTGCAGAACCCCAAAATAGAAGGTCACCCGGTTTTAAATTTTGCATTGAGACTTTCTTGCCCTGCTTAACTTGTGCATAAGTTGTACGACTCAAATTTACCCCAGTAGCTTTACTATAAACATATTGGGCCAAACCTGAACAATCAAAACCATGAGGTCCATTTCCGCCCCATGCATAAGATTTACCGACTTCTGCATTTGCTAAATCAACAACTTTTTCTGCCTGTTTTGCACTTTTCTTCTTAACAGTTCTAGCATGAACTTTTGCTATTTTAGTACCTGGCTTGACAGTATAACGAGCTTGAATCCATTGACCTTCACCAATTTCATACCAAGTATTCCCTTTTTTGTCAATTGCACTGCTTAAAACGTGCACTGTTTTGCCGTGTTTGATCCTTTTACCAGTAAAAGCAGGATTTTCATAATTATCCCAAACATTAATGCCATATCCAGGAACATAATTGATTTTTAGCTTGTTGGTAGCTGCTTTAACATTAGTAGTCGCAGAGCCAGTATTAACTGCATTCGCAATTCCAAAGCCAGTAATAGTCAAGGCCGCAGCAGTAGTAAATTTAACCAAATTACTTTTAACATTCAAAATCAAAATCCCCCCGTATTCGCATCAAGTTGTTTTAAAATTAAGTTCTATTTCTATGTTACAAAATCAATTTTACACGCATATTGTTACAATAAGGTTACAATAATAATACCGGTAAGTAAAAAAGCCCTTTCAACTACACTGTAGCTAAAAGAACGACAATTTTTCAAATTTTAAAATATAGATTCAGAGTTTAATTAGTCTAAGATACGTTTAGCAGCGGAGGGATAGAAATAGGCACTAAGTGATTGTTTTAAAACACCTTGACTTGGTGTAGCTGCATGAACAAATTGGTTATCTCCAACATAGATGCCAACGTGATAAGGGGCAACGGAAGAGCCCCAGAAAAGCAAATCGCCCTTCTTCAATTTTTTTAATGAAACTTTTTTACCTTGTGTTACTTGAGAGTACGTGGTTCTTGGTAAAGTTTTATTTCCAGCTTTTTTATAAACATATTGAACTAAACCAGAACAATCAAAAGAATAAGGACCTGTAGCACCATATACATATCCTTTGCCCACCTGTTTTTTGGCTAACTTAGCTACAGCTGTCCGCTTTTTGGTCACTGCACTGGCACTGACATCATTCACTGTGGCAGCACTGGCTACTGTTACACTAGTTGCACCAGTGAAAAACAAAGCTATGACAGTTATTAATCTAATTAATATCTTTGAATGTCCGTGTTTCAAAATTAAACTCTTTTCTAATTCATATGCGAAAATTGTTCGTAAATATAACAAATGATAGTTAGAAGTCACTCGTCCTATTTCTTCGACATTTTCTATGATACTCATTCAATGTTACACATTTGTTTCAAACGAGCTACAAAACATTAAGAATTTTATTTTTGAAACAGGTAATTTTTTACAAAAGTAATTTAATTAGTTCAGTGTTTTTCTGAGGCCTGTGACAATGTTGAGGAGTATTTTTTCGGTCTGCTGCCAGTTATTATTAATTAACACGTGGGCATCTTTTTTAAGGTTATCAGGTAACACATTTAGTTCACTGCCACTTAATCGCTCTTTAATTTTATGAGGATCATCACCTCTTTTTAGTAAACGTTCAGCAAGCATTTCTTTAGAGCTGGTAGTAATGTATAAAAAATAAACTTGACTACTGATTGCAGCTAAATACGAAGCAGCTCCCTTAATATCAACAATCAAGGATACAACATCATGGTCCAGCCAGGCATTTTCTAATGCTTCTCTGCTTGAACCATATTGGTATGAGCCATATTTAACGTGCTCAAAAAAATGTAGTTTTTTAAAACTGGCATCGGTTTCAAAATGATAAGAGCTTTCGGGGCTTTCTCCTGGTCTAATTGGTCTAGTCGTATGAGTCAAGACTCTGGGAATATTAAACTTATTTGCTAAGTATTCTGAAATAGTTGTTTTGCCTGCACCACTGGGGCCAGCAATTAAAATTAATTTTTGCAAAATCCAAGCTTCCTTTACTTGAAAACAATTCGCTTTTATAATAATATCTTTCTATTATAATGAAACATGGGTAAGAGAGGAAGTAAAACTTATTATGAAAAAAGCAGATGTGAAAGCAGATGACATTCTTAGCGCCAAATCTGAAGAAGAGCTGACAAAGCCTTTTCTTGGTAAAGTGGAAAAAATTTACGAAAATTCTGCCCTGCTAAAAATTATTGATTATGATCCGACTGATAAGACCGCAGTTAGTGACTTAAATCAAAAAATAGTAGTCAATTTTAAGAATTTAAAGAGCGTTCCTAAAAAGAAAATTAAGGAAATTCAGGCTTTGGCCAAAAGTGATGTTAAAGTAGAAAAAATTAAAAAAGCTGCCACAGAAAAAGCAAATACTGACAAGAAGAAAGATTAATAGCTATTTTTTAATTAAGAAACAGTGAATAAAGATTCACTGCTCTTTTTTTTTGCTGTGTTTTTGCCTAAAATTAAACCATGAAAATATTTATGATATGGAGAAAAAAGTGAAAGAAAAAGCAAGAACTGTCTTATTTTGGTTCATTTTAATTCAACCTTTTTTAGATTTATATTGGTTTTATCACGGCAATCTGGCCAATATTTTACCATTTACTCTGCCCACAATTATCCGTATTTTGGCTGTGGCAACTCTAGTTTGCCTTTACTTCAGTTCGAAAAATTCCTGGCAAAAACTGTCACAGGAAAAATGGCTGCTAATTTATATTATTCTTTTAGTTATCTATTCAGTATTCCATTTAATACATGTGCAGCACTTTACCAGTATTAGCCCCGACAATTACGGCTATACCGCGAGCGGTGAAGTTTTTTATTTAATCAGAATGATGCTGCCCTTAACGGTGCTATATTTGACTAATGAATTAGACTTTAGTCAAAAACAACTGCAACTGGTGATTGAAGGTATTTCAGGACTTTTTTCAGGCACTATCGTTCTTTCCAATCTTTTTGTTATTTCTCTTAAATCGTATGAAACAGGAACTATCAGCGCCAACATTTTTGAGTGGTTTTTTAATCCTAATATTGGCTATTCTCATATGGCTTCTAAAGGTTTCTTCAATTTTACCAATATGATCTCGGCCGTTCTCTTCATGTTGCTGCCACTTATGCTCTACTATCTTTTTGCTTCATTTAACTGGCATACCGTTTTGCTAAATGTTGTGCAAGCTCTGGCAATGATCGAGATTGGTACTAAAGTAGCAGCAATTGGCCTAATTGGTGGCATAATTATTGGCCTTATCCTGTTTGGACTACATAAATATCTGATTAAAGACGTAAAAAAAGGTGGCAAGGCATTTTTAGTTGCTGTCCTAATAGAAGTAGCATCCCTGGTGATTTTGCCTTTTGGCCCCGCAATTCAACGTTATAATTATGAAATTTATCTGGCCAAGCAGTCTGACCACGACTTAACTGATGAAAAAAATGAGCTGGCTGCGGGCTTACAAAAATATCCCAGTGGCGAAAAAAGAGCTGAATTTTTACGTTACTTCATTAAGAAAAATTATCAGGAATACGCCCTTAATCCCAAGTTTGTTTTCAAAAGTTACCCATACCAGTATGATCCAGAATTTTGGCTCAAAATTATGAATGAACCGGGTCAAGCGCGGATGGAAAATCGCCATATTGAAAAAGCAATGCTTAATCAAGTAGTCAAAACCAATAACAACAAACTAGACAAGCTTTTTGGTATTTCATACATTCGAGAAAATAATATTTTTAATTTAGAACGCGATTTTACCGCCCAAATATATTCTTTAGGCTGGCTCGGAATGCTCCTGTTTGTCGGACCATATTTGGCAGTTTTATTTTATGGAGCATACAGGTGGCTAAGATATAAGTCAGCACGCACTTATTTAGTCAGTTCTTTAATTGTTTCCAGCAGTTTCATTTTACTCGCCGCTTTTTCCTCTGGTAATGTAGTCGACTTCTTGACAGCCAGTCTTATTCTCGCTTTTGTCGAAGGAAATCTCCTGGTTCAAGTTCGTAAAAAGGAAGCAATACAATACAAAATTGCGAATTTATCATAAGATTCAATTTTAATTAAGGGGCTCATGCCGCTATCGGACTTAGTCCCTTTATTTTTAAAAAAATTTCTGACCATTAGAAAACCCCGCAATCTAATCAATTTCGGGGTTTTAACTAAGTTAGTTGCTTAAATTTTATTCTTTATTTTTCTTTGATAAATGATGGATCCGGAATTCTAATTAAATAGTAGCGAGTCGCATTATGCCCAGCATGCATGCCGATGCCATTCTGCCAAACTTTTTTATAGTTAGCGGTGTAAATAGCAACGTAAGCTCGCTGATATTTGCGGTCTATTGTCTGCAGTTGTTTTTTATCATACGGAATTTTTGCGGCGTTCAGATCTAAGGGACTTTTGCCATAAGCTACCGTAGCAAAATCGCTGGATACTTTGATTTTCTTGCCTGGTCTGTAATAAGTAAAAGTCTGAGTACTAATTCTTTTCTTTTTCGAATTAATCGTAACGTAACTCGAATTACCTTCCCCAGTGTTCATGACAATAGGTTCGTAAGTAATGTGCGCTGTTATTTTACTGGTATCTTCAAGGTCAGGATTGTCCAACATAGTTTTGTTAAACAACCATACTATACCGATAATCAAAACAACTACTTCAATAATGTCGATTAGAAAATTAGGCCAGCTAAACTGCTTGTGTTTCTTTATAATCATAGTAATTCGCCGTTTGCGAATATTTTGGACAACAAAAACTAAATAAAGAATAGCAATTACCCATAACAAAACTCCAAGTAGATTCCAGCTAACCATAACGGACCTCCTGCTTCTTTCTCCATTATATTGTAAAAAGTATCTTTTGAATAGCTGAGCTTAAAAATAGCATTCATTATTAAAGCAATAATAAAAAACCAATTTACCTGTTAGAAAATTGAGAATTTTTATTTAGCCTTTTTAGTAGTTGCTTTCTTAGTTTTACCAGTATTTTTAGGGGCAGACTTCTTTTTGATCGGAACTGAAGGTTTTTGATATTCACGCACCTGTTTTATCTTTTCCTGCATAGCATCCGTCAATTTAGCTGCAATATCTGTTTCATCCCGCTCAATCTCTTCTTCTGTTGCTAGCTGATCGATTCTAAATCCTGACGCATTCAAAAATTCTGATTGCGTTTCGAAATATATAGCAACAGGATATTCTTTACCTTCTTCAAAAAAATTAGCAATTTTTTTATAATTACTATAAGGTAAGTTAATAATATTGCTTTCTAAAGCAAAAGTAACAGTTCTCTGTCCGCTTATTTCAAGTGCAACATGACTTAATGAGCTATGCTTAAGTGCAGCTCTGGTTTCTTTAACCAGTTTAGTAGCCAACTCACGCAATTTTGCTTTTGACTTACCAATGTCTGCATATTTAACAGTTTCTAAGTCTTCAATATAATCTTGTTTTTCTATTTTTGCAGTTAAATCTTTTAAGCTTATTTCCAAATTTAAAACCCTTATCTAAATTTATTAATTTTTATCAGTCTTCTATACGATACTCAAATTTTTGTGTAAAAACAATTTTTTTATTTCTTTTAAAAAAAATTTTTTAAAAAACACTTTTGCTAATCAATGTTAACTAAAAATAGTTAAATGCTGTTTTTATTCAAAGAAAACCACTGTTTAAGCAGAATTTTTGCCAATATTAAATAACACTTTGCTCTATAAAATTTTGAAAAAGCGCTTTTATAAATTATTATTAAAAAAACTTAGCTGTATCTACTTTACAAGCGTTTTCACATAGAGTAAATTTATCATGTAACTAAAAATTTTTCACTAAATTTTTTAACTGAAAGGTAGACGAATATGTCAGATAAAGTTTACACAGATTATTTCTATAATTCCGAAGATTTTGATAAAAATCACGAAATGGGATACAAGGATCTTCACATTCCTGAAGGTGTTGAAGCTCAACCTTTAGTCGTTCCACCAGTATTAGAGCCTGATAAACAAGAAAACAATGATGTTTGGTACACAATTGAGTCCCAAGAAGGTGACTTCCAATTTTTGCCAGGTAAAAAGACTCATACTTGGGGCTACAACTTCCCAGTTCTTGGTAAGACCATGGTTTTAACCAGAGGTCAACATGTTCACGTAACTTTGAAGAACAGCTTGCCAGAATTGACTACTTACCACTGGCATGGTATGGAACTTTCAGGTCCTGGTAACGATGGTGCTTGTCACTCACCGGTTTACCCAGGTGAAGAAAAGCACATTGACTTCATAGTTAAGCAACCAGCTGCTTTAACATGGCTTCATGCTCACCCATGTCCATCAACTGCCATGCAAGTTTGGATGGGATTAGCTATGGGCGTTGTTATTACTGATGCTAACGAAGATAAGTTGCCAATTCCTAAGACTTACGGTAAGGACGAATTCCCAATTATTTTACAAGACCGTATTTTCCACGAAGATAACCAATTTGACTATAAGGCAGACTACAACGCAATGGGTATCTTTGGCGACACTCCAATCATCAATGGTGTTGTTCGGCCATACGTTGATGTCACTACTCAAAAAGTACGTTTGCTTTTCTTAGGTGGTTCTAACCGTCGTGAATGGCGCCTGCACTTTAGCGATGACTTGGTAATGACCCAAATCGCAGGTGACGACTCATTCTTGGAGCACCCAGTTAAATTGACTAAAGTCTTAATTGGACCAGGTGAGCGTCAACAAGTAGTTGTTGATTTCAGCAATTATAAAGATGGCGATGTTGTCAACCTTTACACTGACGACTTCAAGCTGGTTGAATTCAGAATTCACAGTTATGAAAAAGACGACAGCGTAATTCCTGATACTTTATTCAAACCATATGATCCAGTTGTTAACCCTAACTCACCAGTTCCTCACGTTACTATGGATAACCACAACATGATTAACGGCAAGTTGTTCTCAATGGAAAGAATTGACATGAAGCAGGAATTGATGAATGCTGAATACTGGGACGTAACTAACACTAACGATAAAGTTAACGGCATGTTGCACCCATTCCACACTCACGGAGCTCACTTCCTTGTTGTATCACGTAACGGTAAAGACCCATATCCAAACGAAAGAGGAGTTTATAAGGACACTATCGAAGTAGCACCTCAAGAAACAGTTCGTATAAAGGTTTACTTCCAAAACACTGGTGTCTTCATGTATCACTGCCACATTATCGAGCACGAAGATGCTGGTATGATGGCGCAAATTCAAATTGTTGATCCAAAACACCCAGACAAGAAATATCATTTGATGGACATGGAAACTCTGAATAAGGCTTTTGCTGAAGAAAGAGGCGTGCCAGAAGATGAAGTCTTCTGCCCAGGTATGGACGTTGAAGGTATGGCAGTTAAAGGTGAAGATCATAGTCTTGATGCTTTATCAAGCGCAACTCACCATTAATCTCTACCTTCAATAAAGAAAAAATAAAATTTAGCAAAATCGCTCATTAATTTGAGCGATTTTTTGCTTTTAATAATCTTCCTATGTTTAAATAGCTTTATGAAAAAGAAAAGATTTTCCCTTAAAGCAATTTTGATACTAGTATTGGGTATTTTTTCTCTAGGTTTAGTTTTTACAATCTTTAACTCGACTGGTTTTAAAGACCGTTATGACTGGTTAACCTTGAAATCTTCCCAGAAGCTAAATGTTCCCCTAGAAAATCAATATCCTGACCTGCCTAATGGTTGCGAAGTAACTTCTCTGTCAATGCTTTTACGCTATTATGGTATCAAGGTAAACAAACTAAATTTGTCTGAAAACATAAAACACGTTTCTTCTTATACCGATAATGGCAAATATCGGGGTAACCCACATGTTGGTTTTGTTGGTTATATGAGTCAGGCAAATGCAGGATGGTGCGTTTATAATGAACCCTTAGAGCAAGTGGCCCTCAAGTACACTAATCGCATTCGTAATTTCACAAACCATGATTTTATCGAAGTAATGAAACTGGTTTCTGACGGTCATCCGGTTCTGATCATTACTACCACCAATTTTAATCATGTGGGCGACATGCAAACGTGGGAGACAGCTCAAGGTGAAGTTCACGTGACTCCGTCTTCACATGCTTGTGTCATTACCGGCTTTGATAAAAAGGCACGTATTGTCTACGTCAACGATCCTTTCGGTCATAAAAATAAGAAAATTCCTTGGAAAAATCTCGAAAAAAGCTATAACCAGCAAGGAAAGCAAGCATTATATCTGGAATAGAAAAAAGAGCAGATTCAATTAAGAATCTGCTCTTTTTCAAATCGAGGCCCGTTAATAATAACAGGTGACTACTTCTGTTCACATCAGGTTGGTCAACCGCCAGCACTTCCCGTGCCTGCCACTTAAGGCGGACGTCCTCATACAAATACGCATCTCACGTTTTTGTCGACTCGCATTAATTATTATACTTATCTAAATGACGTTTGTAAAATTTTTTTATTCTGAAGAAAATTTCCACACACATATTTGACAAAAGCATTCCCAAAGCAATTGAACCTGTCACAATTATCACTCTTAATACTGCATCATTTGCTCCACGCAAATTGCCGGAAGTTAATTCACGCACAGCCTGATAAGCGGGAACACCTGGCACTAAAGGCACAATTGCAGGTATGTAAAAAACTGTAGCCGGACATTTTTTCATTCTGGCAAAAACTATCCCTAAAATACCGATAGCAAAAGAGCCTAGTAAATTGGATAATAACCGTCCCATTGACGCTCTCATTGCCAGCCAGTAAATAATCCAGCTAATAATACCACTCATGCCGGCCAAATTAAGTACTCTGCGCGGGACATTGATTGTTAAGGCAAAGCCAGCTGAAGCAAGGTAGGCAAAAGCAATATTAATTACGATTTCTAACCAAAAAGGCATTTTTTAAGCTCCTAAAAATTTCAATACAATACCAACTCCACCGCCTAATGCAAATGCTGTTAGCAGCGCCTCACAAATTTTTACCATTCCTGAAAGAATATCGCCTTTAAACAGGTCTCGCAGTGCATTTGTCAAGGCCAGACCCGGAACAAGCGGCATTAATGCACCTGTTAGAATATGGTCAATAATCATCTGTGGGAAAAGTCGAACTAAACCGGCAGCAATGACCGTCATAATCAGAGCTGCAACAAGTTCTGCCAAGAATCTAACGTTAGTAAAACGTTTAAAATAATAAAATGAGATAAACCCGGCTGCTCCCACAATGGCCGCTGCGGGAAAATCAATCCAGTCATAATTATTCATGAACAATACCATGAGCGTTGCGCTCAAAATTGCGGCACCAATTGTCTGCAGCCATATAGGAAAAGTAGGATAACTTCCCTTGGCCATCTTGGTAACTTCGCTTTTAACCTCTTGCAAAGTAATTTTTTTATCCGCAAAAGCCCGGGACAAAGAATTAATGCGATCAACTAGTTCCAAGTTGATATTGCGCTCATGTACAAGAGTACTCTGGCAATAGTTACCGTGATCCAAACTCATAAATACACCAGTTGGCACCACAAAAACACGTGGATCAGGTTCACCGGCGCTTTTAGCAATGCGCACCATTGTATCTTCAACCCGATACATTTCACTGCCGCCTTCAATCATTAATTCACCGGCAGTTAGGCAAGTCTCAAGTAAATCTTGGTAAAATAATTCACCTGGTCTAGCACTCATTTTTCACCTCAAAGTTTATTCATAGTCTCAATATCAATAGTTTTATCAACCCAATTGCCTTGGAAAAAATCACGTTCATGGCTCACAATAATCACTCCACCAGGAAACTTGATGATAGCCTGTCTTAGTGCATCTTTAGAATCACTGTCCAAATGATTAGTTGGCTCATCCAAAAACAACAAATTTGCCGGTTCAAATAACATTTTTGCCAATTTGACTTTTTCTTGTTCGCCACCAGACAGTTTTTTTAAAGGACTCATTGCCTGTTGAGCAGTGACGCCCAATTTTGCTAAAGCTCCTCTTAATTCTTTAGGCTTTATGCGTTCAAAATTTTCCTGCAAATATTGCAGAGGCGTCATATTGTTATTTGGCCAAGTTAATTCCTGCTTAAAGTAGGCAATTTTGGCAGTTTCAGATAATTTATAAGTGCCAAAAATCGGGTCTAGTTGACCTAATAATGTTTTTAATAGTGTTGATTTCCCAATACCATTAAAACCGGTAATAGCAACTTTTTCATTGCCCCCAACCGAAAAATTGAACGCTTCTTTAACTAACGCTTGGTCATAACCAATTACTAAATCCTGCGTTTGCAATAAAAGGTTGGCTGCTGTAGCTACGTAAGGAAATGCAAAGCGCGGTTTATGGTTATTTTTAGGTGGATTCAGTACATCCATTTTCGCAAGTTGCCGTGCCCTTGATTTTGCACTTTTTGAACGGGTACCAGCCTTATTTTTACGGATATAAGCTTCAGTTTTGGCGATCTTGCGCTGCTGATTACTGTAAGCCTTCATATACGTTTCCCGATTAGCTTCTTTTTGACGCATTGCTTGTTTTAAAGTTCCGGTATAACGCGTTATTGTACCAATATCTATATCAATAATACAATTAGCAATTCTGTCTAAAAAGTCGTAATCATGGCTAACAACGATGAAAGCACCAGCAAAATTATTCAGATAGTCAACGAGCCAATCTATGTGTGAAACATCAAGATAGTTGGTCGGCTCATCTAACAGCAATACATCTGGTGTTTGCAAGAGTAATTTAGCTAAAATAATTTTTGACCTTTGACCACCTGACAATTGACTCACATCATGATCATATCCCAGCTCTGCCAGACCTAACCCAGAAGCAACGCGCTCAATTTCGGTATCAATATTATAAAAATTATTTTCTTCCAAATAGGTTTGCATTTTACCAGCTTTTTCTAGTAAAGAACTATCACCTTCAGCTGCATACTTTTCATACAAAGAACTTAATTCTTTTTCTTTACGATAAAGTGGTGCAAAAGCTGTGCGTAAAAACTGGCGAATTGTTACCCCCGGTTTCAACTTGGCATACTGGTCAAGGTAACCTATAGTAATTTTGTTTTGCCATCTAATTTGTCCTTCATCAGGTAGTATTTCACCAGTTAAAATTTTAATCAAGGTTGATTTACCGACCCCATTTTGACCAGTCACACCCATATGATCCTCTTTGTTGAGTACGAAACTAGCATTTTCATACAAAGTTTTATCTTCAAAACCTTGTCCCAAATTTTTAACTGTGAGTAAGCTCATTATGCATCTCCCTAAATATCAATATAAGTTGTACAAAATAAAGTAAAACTACCCATAAATTTTTGACTTTGCTAACATGCACAATAAAAAAGTGGGCTATTTGCCCACCTTTTCATTTTTTTCTTGTTCATATTTCTGCAAGGAATCCAATACTTTAGGCCAATAACGCTTAGGTAAAATCAACTGTAATTTATCATTATATATTGGAAAATCGCTTGCTTTCATTCCAGTAATTTTAGCTAAATCCTTATCAGATAAATGATATTCCCGTGCAATTCGTTTAATTTCAACGGAAGCATGACCACGAAACCATGAAAAAGCAAAGAAAATTAAGGCAAATATACTTGCTGCTAATATAGCAACTGGTAAATTCCAACGAAATGTGCGTAAACAAATGAAAGCTATAGCAATAAAAGCAATGAGGGCTGATATTGTACTATAAACAGCCAGGAACATAGACTGTTTACGCATATTTTTTATCCTCCTTTGCTCAAACGTTATTGACCAGCAGAATTAGCACCACTTGTTCCGGTTCCTGAAGAATTGTCATTTGATTCATCAGTTACTACCGAAGGGTAAATCTGGTAGTTAGTAAACGGACTGGGATCTTTCCACTTAATATTATTATTCTGCTCATTTAACTTATTGAGTTTCGTTTCATCATTATCCAATACTTTTTTATCCAAGTCAAGATTGGTACGTATCTTGTCCGAAGCCTTTTGAAGCTCCTTAGTTGAGGCTACCTGAATAGAGGCTCCATTAATCCAGGCATCGTGACCCTGAATATAACCACTGGCAATATTCTGCGAACAGCCTCGATATGTCAGTGCTAAGGCTAACATGTCATTAAACGTAAGGTTGGTTTTAACATATTTTGAAAAAATCTTAACCAACTTGCGATAATTTGTAATTGAATCCACAGAAATAGCCTTATGAACAACAGCAGTGATAACTTGTCTTTGACGCATTTGCCTGCCGTAATCACCTCGAGGATCATCATGGCGCATTCTAACATAGGCAACAGCATGACGTCCGTTTAAATGCTGTTTACCTTTGTGAAAATCACACCAGTCATATGAAAACTTGAACGGCACCTTAACGTCAACTCCACCAACAGCGTCAACTAGGCTTTTTAGAGCTTTCATATTTACTTCCACATAATAATGAATGGGAACACCGATTAAGGCTGAAACAGTTCTCATTGAAGCAGAACTGCCACCAACACCATAAGCAGAATTAACTCGAAACATATTGTACTTGTTTCCAGGATCGCCTAAAATATTAGCAAGGGTGTCTCGAGGAATTGAAGTCATTGTTGACTTATTTTTAGCAGGATTTGCTGTTGCCAAAATCAAAGTGTCAGAATTTCCTTTGTCATGCCGTCCTTCAAGTCCTTGATCAACTCCCAGAATTAAGACAGAAATCGGCTGCCTGTTGGCAATACGAGCAGATGTCGCATAATTTCCACCCTCGCCATCAATTGCACTGTGCAAAGCAAAATACATGTGGGCTACCCAGGCCAAGCCGAAGCTGACACACAAAACAGCTACAATACCACAAATCCGAGCGAAAGCGCTGCCTTTAAAGGCTTTAGCTGGTTCTGCGAAAGCCATATTTCGCTGAAGATTTAAAGAAGAATGCCTTTTATGGTAATCTTCTCTGCGTTTTGAATTTGGATTCATTCCTCTATTTAAGCCCTTTCGTAGTTTTCATCTATATATTTTTAACACTTTCTAACTTGAATTAAAATAATATCGATTATAATTAATAATATCTTATTTTTTAATCTTTAGTATAATTTATTTAAATAGCTAAAAAGGAGAATTTTTATGTCAATTCCTAAACGTGATGAAGTCCCAGAAAATCTTAAATGGGACTTAACTAGGATATTTAAAACTGATGCTGACTGGGAAAATGAATATACACTTGTAAAAAAAGAAATACCAGCTTTAAGCACTTTAAAAGAAAATTTTACCACTTCTGGTTCATCTTTATATAATGGTATTACTCAAATTTTAACAGTTAGTCGGAGGCTGGAAAAAGTCTATTCTTATGCTACTCTTGCCAGTGATGTTGATACTGGAAATGCCCACTATTTAAGCTATGTAGCTCAAGTGCAGGGACTAGCCAGCCAGTTCGAAGCTGCTACTTCTTTTATGAATCCAGCAATTTTAAGCCTTTCAGCAGAAAAGTTGGGTGCTTTAGAACAAGAAGAGCCTAAACTCAGCAACTACAAACACTTACTTGATCAAATTACCAGATTGCGACCATATACGCTATCTGCAGAAGAAGAAAAGCTCATTGCGGATGCTGGTGATGCTTTATCTGCTTCCGAAAACACCTATAATGTTTTAACTAATTCAGATATGGAATACGGTTATACTCAGGATGATAACGGTGAAATGGTTCAGCTTTCCGATGGCTTATACTCACTGCTTATCCAATCTCAAAACCGTGAGGTACGCAAGGAGGCCTTTGACTCCATGTACGCTACCTACGGACAATTTGAAAATTCCCTGGCGGCAACCCTTTCGGGTGCTGTCAAGGAACATAACTATAATGCCCGCGTTCACCATTATCCATCAGCTCGTGAGAGTGCAATGAATGCAAATGGCGTGCCATTAGTCGTTTACGATACTTTGATTGATGAGGTCGATGAACACTTAGATCTATTGCATGAATATGTAGCTTTACGCAAACAAATTTTGGGCTTAAAAGATTTACAAATGTGGGATATGTACGTTCCATTAACTGGTAAACCAGCATTAACCTACACTTTTGAGCAAGCTAAAGCAGAAGCCAAAAAGGCATTACAACCATTAGGAAAGGACTATTTAAAGCAGGTTGACTATATCTTCAATAATAGAGTAATTGACGTGGTTGAGTCTCAAAATAAGGCTACCGGAGCATATTCTGGCGGTTGCTATGATACAGATGCATATGAATTGCTTAATTGGGAGGACAATGTTGATTCATTATACACATTGGTTCATGAAACAGGACACTCCGTCCACAGTATGTACACTAGAAAGAATCAGCCATATGTTTATGGTGATTATCCGATCTTTGTTGCTGAGATAGCGTCTACAACTAATGAAAACATCCTAACGGAGTACTTTTTAGCTCATATTACCAATCCTAAAACGCGCGCTTTTGTTCTTAATTACTATCTGGATTCTTTTAAAGGAACTTTGTTTAGACAAACCCAGTTTGCTGAATTTGAACAACAAATTCATGAAATGGACGCCAATGGTGAGCCATTAACTGCTGACCGCTTAGATGATATCTACGGTAAAATTAATCAACGCTACTATGGTGATGCAGTAGAACCTGGTGGAGAAATTGCTAAAGAATGGGCTAGAGTACCGCATTTTTATTACAACTTCTATGTTTATCAATACGCTACAGGTTTTGCTGCGGCCACTGCTTTAGCAAACAATGTCGTTCATAGTACTGCTGAGCAGAGAAAGGCTTATATTAGCTTTTTAAAAGCTGGCTGCAGTGACTATCCAGTTGAAATTATGAAAAAAGCTGGCGTTGATATGACGAAGCCTGATTATTTAGAAGAAGCTTTTAAAACTTTTGCCAATCGTTTAAGCGAATTTAAGAAAATTATCCAAAATAATTATAATTAATACTTGCATCTTTTAGTTACAAATAATATAACTGGTATGTAAATAATAATTTCTTACATCAAAAACCACTTCTATTTTAAGAAGTGGCTTTTTTCTGTTATAAAAATATTAATAATAGTCAAAAATTAGGTTAATGAGTTCCAAAACTGCCTTGCTAATTCTTGGTATAAACGACAGCCAGTTAAATAAGCATTTACTTCTATATACTCATTTGGCTCATGATCAGTAGTTCCAGCTCCCGGCCCCAGAATAATAATAGGAAAATCTCCAGCTTGAATATATTCTGATGCATCTGTAGCAGCAGTCCCTGCAACGAATTCACTTGGCCTGCCAATTTCTTGCTCAACAACTTTTTGAGCCATTTTAGCTAATTTTGTTTGAGATTGGTCAGGTAAAGGCACTTCAGGAAAACTATATCTAATTTTTAACCGCGCGCCTTTTTTATTTAAATCAGCAACTATTTGTTCAAGTTCAGTATATATTTGCTCATTGGGATATACTGGTGTCGTTCTGATATTGCCGGAAAGCCAAGCAGTATCAGGAACAGAATTAATTTGACTGCCACCCTGAATTTGACTAATCACATGAGTAAAAGAGCCTAAAACCGGATCCTTTTTTTGATGACTATCCATTAGTTGCTGCGCTGCTTGTGCAAATTCAATCAGTGGCATTATCGCATTTTGACCTTTTTCTGGAGTCGAAGAATGAACACAAATACCTTTAGAATAAACGTAATAGTCAATAACACCCTTATGTGTCACACGTACGTCAAAGTTTGAGGGTTCACCAATAATAAGTCCATCCAGGTCAGAAGCATAGCCTTCTTTAGTCAGCTGAGCTGCACCATATTCACCGGTTTCTTCACCTACAGATGCTAAAAGTCTAATACGACCAGGCAGCTCTTTCTTACTATCAAGTAAATTAAGCATTGCCACAATCATTGCCGCCAGGCCAGACTTCATATCGCTTGCACCACGCCCAAATATTTTTCCGTCTTTCAAAACGGGCTTAAATGGGTCTGTATGCCAATTGGTCAAATTCCCAGCTGCAACAACATCTTCATGCCCTGAGAAGCCTAACAATGGACCATGATCTCCAATCGTTACCACCAAATTATCTCTACCTGAAGAATAAGAAATTCTCTCAATTTTTGCAGAATATCTGCTAAACAATGATGTTATATAATCAGCTACCAAACTTTCATGGTCATTTGCCGAATCTATCGCTAACAAGTCAGTTAATATCTTAATTGCCTGTGATTCTTCCACTTACTTTCTCCCACCTAAGCTTCAAGTACTTTTGCCAAAAAGTCCTGGGCACGCGGAGTTTGTGGCTGAGCAAAAAACTGCTGTGGTGCAGCTTTTTCCTGAATATAGCCATCTGCCATAAACCACACTTCATCCGCAACATTTTTGGCAAAGCCCATTTCGTGAGTTACAACGACCATTGTCATCCCTTTTTGAGCCAAATCCTGCATTACCTTCAATACCTCGCCTACCATTTCTGGATCAAGCGCCGAAGTTGGTTCGTCAAAAAGCATTACTTCTGGATCCATTGCCAAAGCCCGGGCAATTGCTACTCTTTGTTGCTGTCCACCTGAAAGATTGGTTGGAAAAGCTTCTGCTTTATCAGCCAAACCAACCTGGTTTAACAGCTCCATTCCCTTAGTTTTAGCATCACTGTCACTCATGCCCTTTACTTTCATAGGCGCTAATTTAATATTTTCAATTATGTTCATATGAGGAAACAAGTTAAACTGTTGAAAAACCATTCCCATTCTTTCACGCAGTTGATCAAGCTGATCTTCACTTAATGCAGTTAATTCCTTATCCTCAAAAATAACTTTGCCAGAAGATGGCTGATCTAATAGGTTCAGACAACGCAAAAAAGTACTTTTACCTGCACCTGAAGGACCAATTAAACAGATAACCTGACCTTCATTTACTTGAGCATTGATGTCCTTTAAAACTTTATTATTGCCAAAATTTTTCTGTAAGTGCTCAACTCTAATTACGGGATTTGCGTTAGTCATGATTCATTTTCCTTTCAAATACTTTCATTAAGCTGGATAAGCCAAAAGTAATGATAAAGTATAAGATCATTGTAATTACCAATGGCATAACTCCACGATAGGTATCAGCCTGTACTACACGTGATTGATAAATCAAATCCTTAACGCCAATTACCGAAACAATGGAACTTTCCTTAATGAGGGAAACAAATTCATTACCCAGAGCCGGCCAAATATTTTTCATTGCTTGTGGCATAATAACATAACGCATAGTTGCTGTCCGTGACAAGCCCAAAGAGCGAGATGCTTCTGTCTGGCCCACAGCAATCGAATTAATACCCGAACGAATTACCTCTGCTACATAAGCTGCAGAGTTAAGGGAAACGGCAATTATACCCGACAGTAAAGCTGGGATATTTACTACTACCCCCAAGCCAAAGTAAATAAACAGCAGTTGTACCATTAATGGTGTGCCCCGAATAAATTCTACATAAGCTGTCGCAATTGAACGTGCAATTTGATTGTGTCCTAAGCGCATAAATGCCAGTATTGCACCTAATAAGAAACCAAAGAAAACTGATATAGCAGAAATGAGTAAAGTATACCCAACTCCTGCTAAAAAGAAGTCTTTATAGGCCCACATTGAATTAGACGCTTTCACTTCCTTTTTTGTTTTACCGGCAGTTAAATACTTTCCAGCTTTGGGTAAATATACTTTATCAATTAAATCTTTTTGCTTAATCTCCGCTATTGATTTATTAGCAGCTTTAACTAAACTATTGGCTCCTTTATGAAAAGCAACAGAAGTAGCAGATGACTCTGTCTTAAGGCCTGCCGGAATAACCATAATCCCGTCCGTATTTTTAGCAAAAGCCTCGGCTGTCGCCTTGTCAACTGAAACTGCATCAACCTTATGCGTTTTTAATCCTAAAACCAAGTCGTTATCTTTATCCATGGTTTTCAGTTTGACATTTTTGGCTTGATTTTTGATCATTGTGGCCTGCATACTGCCAGTTTGAGCACCAATTGCTTTGCCGGCAAAAGACTTATAATTATGATATTTGCCTTTATCTTCTTTTCTTATCAGTAATTTTTGCTCACTTTTATAATATGGCTGACTAAAAGCAACGCTTTTTGCCCTCTTAGGAGTCGCGTTCATTCCGGCAATGACCATGTCAATTTTACCTGTCTCAAGACCCACTAAAAGAGAGTCAAAGTCCATTGACCGCACAACAAGCTTAACACCCATATCATGGGCAATTTTTTGCCCTATTTCAACATCCATACCAACTATTTTTGATTTGCCCTTAATATTTTTGACAAATTCGTAAGGAGGATAATCTGGACTAGTCCCCATGACTAGTTCACCTTTTTGTTTGACTCTTCGTAGATAATTGTCGGTTCTTTGTTCAGTTTGTCCTTTATCAGCGGCTGCTGCATTCTGGGGTAACAGGGTTAACATTATAAATGCTATCAACAAAGTCTCAAGCAATTTCCACGCTTTCTTCATAATTTTCCTCCATTAATAATTTTATTATTACAATTATAAAGATATAAAAATTAAATTACAACTATTAATTAAAAACAATCAATTTTTAAGCAATAAAAAAGGCTCTGCACATTAGTTAGAGCAGCTAATATATGCAGAGCGATTTTAATACTTAAGCTTTTAAATTAACTATGCTTGAGAAGCACCAGTTACAGCGTCTGAATCTTCTTCTTTTAATTGATTCTCAGCTGTTACAGGATATGGCTTAACTCTTGTAGGGTCAGTATTAGACTTCAAGTTGTCAGCAGTGTAATTAATATGAGTAATCTTGGCGTGTTTAACATCTTCGATTGTCTTGCAACCAGTCAATTGCATATCAATTAGCAATTCTTGATTCAGTTGTTCAATAACAGATTGAACACCCTTAGCGCCACCAAGAGCTAGGCCGTATAAGTATGGACGACCAACACCAACCATATCAGCGCCAAGTGCCAAAGCCTTAAAGACATGCGAACCACGACGAACGCCTGAATCAAAGACAATAGGAACACGGTGGTTTACGGCCTTAGCAATCTCTGGCAACATATCAATTGTTGCAGGACCACAGTCAACTTCACGACCACCATGGTTAGTGACATAAATACCATCAGCGCCAGCACCCATGGCTAAGTAGGCATCTTCTGCACAAACAACGCCTTTAACAAATACAGGTAAGCCTGACATCTCTTTAATGCGTCTAACATCTTCTGGCCCAATCTTTTGGGCTGAAGAAGCATACATCTGAGCTACAGTTTGGCCTTCACCCTTTGCTCCTTGGTAGCGAGTAAAGAAGTCTAGTGGAACAGGGTAGGCAAACTTAGTTCTGAGGTTAGCTTCACGAAAGCCAGATACCAAAGCGTCTACGGTCAGGAAAATGCCCTTGTAGCCTGCTTTTTTAACTGCATCAAAGACCATCTTGTTGAAGCCCCAATCTTTGCTGAGATAAAGTTGGAAGAAACGTGGTGCATTTGGAGCTGCTGCCGCAATTTCTTCCACACTCTTATTAGCATAAGTACTTGAGGCAAACAAAGCACCTGCTGCAGCTGCACCCTTTTGAGTAGCAATTTCAGCATCTTTGTGCGCGATACCATGACAGGCAATAGGTGAAATCATTACAGGTGTCTTTAATTTCATGCCCATAAATTCAGTATCCAATTTAGGATTATCCATATTGGTCAAAGCACGAGGCACAATCTGAAAGTGATTGAAAGCAGTAGTGTTATTACGCCAAGTCCACTCATTTTCTGAACCTGAAGCAATATAGTAGTATGCACCTTCTGGCATAACTTTCTTTGCACGCTCCTCGAGCTCATCGAGGTTAATCATCTTCAGTGTTTCGTCACGATCACTTTGGGGAAAACCATTATAATATGATGTCATTTTTAAGACTCCTTCTTTATTTAATATTTCCAACTTCTATTATACATGTAAATGCTTACAAAAGTTAGTGAAATTTAAAAATAAATGTTTAAATAACGGGATTCCTACTGTATATTTTTTCACAAAGTAAAGTAAAGACAATAATTAATGTTATTTTTATGTTAATAATTACTACAAACTATGCTTAATAATATGAGTGAAATAGGTAACAAGATAGACCGCAACTTCGATGACAGCTATAAAAAAAGTTACTGGCAGATTCGTAATATAGCCCAAATATAAGCCAAGCCAGACGCCAATCAAGGCAAAAAAGACAGACCAGCCAATCATCGCCGGAATTGTTTTCCCTAAATAGTTTGCAGTGGCTGGTGGTAATGTTAACAAAATAAAAACTAAAAGTGAGCCCACTATTTGAGCACCAATTGATACCGACATCGCCAGAGCAATTAAAAAAATAACACTGACTGCACCAGTTTTTACTCCATGAGCAAGAGCACCAATATGGTCAAATGAATCGAAATTTAATGAGCGCTGGATACTAAAAATCATCAGCAATACAATTATAGAAAGGGCTATAAGCTGGATCACGCCCTGATGATCAACACCAATAATACTGCCAAATAAAATATTCGTAGCATAATTGCTGTTAGCTCCAGAAATGGCAAGAAAAAGTACGCCTAAGCCAGTAAATAGAGCTGAAATGGCACTAATTGAAGATTCCTTTTGTTCACTATGAAGTGACAATTCCCCAACACTGATAGAACCCAAGAGAGTGAATAAAAGCATCCCCCACAAAGGTCCAATTCCCAGCCAAACAGCAAATGCAGCACCTGCAAAACCAATTTCGGAAAGCGTATGTGCTAAAAAACTAAAATTACGTGCGACTACATAAACACCGACAGTGCCACAAGTTATCGCAATAAAAGTACTCGCTAAAAATGCATTACGCATAAAACCATATGCAAACATTATTCATATGCCTCCTTAAATTGGGACATTTCACCATGTTCAATTTGACCATGATTTAAATATAAATAGTTTTGCATATACTTGTGAGCTAATGAGATATCATGAGTTACAAACAAAACTGTTATTTTATGTTTTTCATTCAAATGTCTGATCAGCTTCATCAGCTCATCTTTTGCCATAGGATCAAGACTTGCCGTAGCTTCATCTAAAATAATCATATTAGGATTATCAAGCAGGGCTTGAGCTAAATAGGCTCTTTGTTTTTGCCCACCTGAAGCTTCCCCCATACGAGTATTTTTAATTTGATAGAGATTGGTTTCCTCTAACTGCTTTTTTATTGCTTCCTTAGTTTGGCTGTTTTTAATAATCGGTGCATTCAAACCTACAAAAGCTTCAATTGATAAAGGATATTCAGCATCAATATTGCGAAACTGCGGCACATAACCCAAGCGCACACCGTCCGCAAATGTAAAAGATCCAGAACTAGGAGTCAACATACTCATTAAAATATTTATTAAGGTAGTTTTCCCAGTACCATTAGGGCCTAAAAGTGCAGTTAACGAACCCCTTTTTAACCTGAAGGTTAAGTTATCAAAAACATTATTTTTATCAAATCTCATTGAAAGATTATTAACTTCTAAAATATCAGACAATTTGCATTTTCCTATATTATCTACTTAAAATTGCCCACTTTGACAAATTGATTAACATCAATTGGGTAATATTTACGACCCTTAATCTTAACGCGACCGCCATATGTACGCACATAATTGCCACGGTATAACTTGTTTGTACCAACCCGTTTCCCTTTGCCATCGTAAAGGTAAGCATTATGGCTTAATGGACGTAATTTGCCTTCAACGTTGCTGGCAACAACATATTGATTAACACCTATTTGCAAATACTTTCTTTTTTTAATGGTTTGATTGCCATAAATTGTTAACTTGGTACCAGCCTTTTTAGTTGGTAAATCAGTCGCCACACCATTTTCATCATAAACCAATGCATTATGAATTAAGACTTTGGTAGCAACTGGCTTAGGTAGAACAGCCGGCTTTTTAGCAGGTGCTGCAGGTGCTGGTGGAGTTACTGTATCATTATCAACAGGTGCATTATCAGCTGGCGTTCCTTGATCATAATAATATTTAACCAGATCAAAGAAATCATCCATTGAATAACCCCATTTAGCAAAGTAACCATCTGGATCAGTATGATCAGTACCTCCTAAAAAGGTAGACACAGCATGGTGAGACCAAATTGTCCCTTTGCCATCATGAACAGCGTTGTCAGGTTCCAAATTATATCTGTGCAAAATTTGCGCAACATAAATTGCATCATTATTCACGCCTTTGGCAAAATCAGCCAGATTGTTTTCTTCACATAGTTCTACCTGAACAAAACGGTTGTTAGCAACAGGACCAGCACCCCATACACCGTAATCTGGGCTTGTCATTTGAATGACACCTGTTTTATCCACAAAAGCATGAACATAAGAATAAATATTCATCCATTCACGGTTAAAATAAATACATTCATTACGTGCAGTAGCATTGGGTGTTGCAGTTTCATGGATAACAACACCTTCAGGCTTACCATTGCGATAATTAATTGGATTAGCAGCAGAAAAATCGTTGTATTTGATACCTTCTTGCGCCAATACTTGCTCTGCATAAGTTACACCGCTGAAACTATTTTGTTTAGCAGTATCATTAATTGTACTTGCTTGTACTATCGTCGTCTCTGGAGCAGCAATAGTTGCAATGCTCGCTCCTAAAGCTAAAACGGCAATCAATTTCTTCATTTTTAACGCCTCATAATAATCATTTTCGGACTACTTCAGCCAAATCCTGATAACTATCATTCATCCAGTCAAGATAATTAGTATTATCCGGGATGGTCTCTCTTACTTTTAAGATACGAATATTTTGCTTTTTAGCCAATTTTAGAAAAGTGTCTACTGTAGAACTTGAAGTTTGTTCATTGATCACAAAAAATGCAATTTTCCGTTTCTTAATGCCATCAGTCATTTTTTGAACAGCAGCAGGACTCGGATCTGTATTATTTTGGATTGCTTTCTCAAAATCTTTATTTGCGACTTTAATGTTGACAGAACTTAACGCATAGTCAAAAACCGGCTCACTTACATAAACGGGCTTTTCAATGTGATGACTTAATTTAGCAGAAGCCCTTTTAATACGGGCAATTTCAGCTAAATATCTTTTCCCATTTTTTCTGTAATAACGAGCATGCTTAGGATCTTTTTTGCACAAGCTCTTAACTAAGTAATTAACATACTTGGTGGGCATAGTCAAATCAAACCAAATATGTGGATTATCCCCCTTTTTTTTACTCATCAAGTCTTCCCCAACGCGAACCGGCTTTTTGTCAACCGAAGAAGCCAATTTATCCATCCAGCTGTCGTAACCTAGGCCATTTTCTATTACTATGTCTGCGTTAGATAGAGCCTTGGCATCGTTAGTAGTGGGTTGAAAATCGTGAGGGTCAATTGCTGATTTTTTAATAATTGCTTCTGCTTTGCCATATTTGCCAACTATATTTTGAGCAATGTCAGAATAGACATTCGTCGTCGTCATAATTGATATCTTACTGCTTTTGTGTGACTTTTGTGAACATGCACCTAATGTTAAAAGAACTATGCCTAATAAGGTAACTGCAGCAAATAATTTTTTAAATTTAACAAATTTCAATATTGTTGTCATTCCTTTTCGTATTTAAGTGTAGTTTTTAAGTAATAAGGCAACTTTTTAATTGCAGTACAAAATAAAAGTTACTTACAATTAATAACCATTATACACTAATTAGGGATTGCTTTAAAAGCAACGCCCTATTATAGTTTTGTTACAATTTCATTGCTTTAAAAAAATAAATTTACGGTAATCAAAAAGCACGCCATAAATTCGCGTGCTTTCTGAGTAAGTAAACAAAACAACTATAAAATTATAAACTACAACCCAATTAAATGGGCAAAAACCGGAACTAACAGATTATCTACTAAAGCTGTCGCAACAACTGCCACTGCAGCAGTAGCTCCTTGCACAGAACCCATTTCCAATGCAAAAGCCGAACCGATAGTATGTCCTGCAGAACCTAAGCCCAAGCCAGTTCCCACTGGATCACTATTCAAGTTAAACCACTTAACTAATTGCTTGCCTAAGGCGTAAATTACTACAGCATTAAGTATGCAAGCCATAGCTGTAACGGAAGCATTGCCCCCGATAGCTTTTGTTATTGGCATAGCTACTGCAGTAGTAGCAGACTGACTTAGCATTGACTTTATTCCAACAGTATTTAAACCAACTGCTTTAGCGACAAGTGTTATTAAAACCATTGAAATTAGCGTACCAAAAACTAATCCTAAAAGAATAACCAGCCAGTTTTTCTTTACAACATCATTACGCTTATACAATGGTACTGCGAAAGCAATTGTAGCTGGCGTAATGAACCAGAAAATAATATCTCCACCTGGTTTATAAGCCTTAGCATAAACAGTAGCTGTTGAAACGTCAAAGCACTTAGCAAGGATAATCAGAATTGCTATTCCCAAAACCATTGCTACAAAGAGTGGTTGAAAAAGGAAAAAACCTTTTGATTTTTTGAACAGCCATTGTCCGGTTAAAAATACAATTAATGATAAGAAAACTCCAAATAATGGATTCGTAATATATTGCATTATTTAACATCCCCTACTTTTTTGTGATTAATAACAGTTAGTTGATTATTAGTTACTTTTCCTATAACCCAACTAAAGAACTTAGTTGTATAAGCAGTTACAACTAATAAAATGATTGTAGAAGCTATTACCACTATAATCAGTTGGATTCCCTGTTCCCGCATAATCTTTAAATTTGCGGCTAATGAAATTCCAGATGGAACAAACATAAAACCAATTAGTGAGATTAATGCGCTGCCAAAAGAATCAACCCATTCAACTTTAATTACGTGAACCGTTAATAAAAAATAAAGCAAAACTAACCCTATTACTGGAGTCGGTACGGGAAAAGACTTGGGCATCAAATCAGAAATTACTTGTGCCACAAACAAAATTGCAGCATAAATAAACATTTGTACTAAAATCGGAGCTGATTTTGTTTTTTCTTTTTTCATAAGATCGATTTCCTTTCTCATATTCAGCTTTCTTGCTTTCAAGTAATAAGATAATAGAAAATGCGATTTTTGTAAGCGATTAACTCGCGAATTGCAAAAAATGACCCGTGAACTGCACTAAAGCAAATTCACAAGTCATTATAAATTAGAGAACTATTTACAAACCTAATTTTTGATTTAATTCTTTACGGTAGGATCGACCTACCTGAACTCTGGAATTATTATTCATAATTAACATCAATGTGTGATTAAACCAGGGCTGGACCTCCTTAATATCTTCAATATTTACAATTGCATTTCTATGGACTTGTAGAAAGCATGAATCTGTTAATCGTTCCTTGAGCCAAGCTAAGGTCTTGCGTGTTTCGTATTTTTGCTTGCTTGTTTCAATTGTTAGTACACCATTATTAACTGTTGCAGCTATAACTTCCAGTTTCTTAATAACCACATTACGATCTTCAAGCTCAATACTAAGAACATCACTTCCCGCTTTTTGAGCCTGCACAGAATTGTTATTTTGACTATTTAAAACTTTCACAGCCTTTTGCAGTGCTTGATCAACCCTCTCTTGTTCGAACGGCTTCAGTACATAGTCAAGTGCACCAACATCAAAAGCCTTCACAGCATAGTTATCATACGCAGTAGCAAATACAATCATCGGTGAATAGCTCAGTTGTTTCAATTCATCGGCCAGCTCAAAGCCATTTTCTTCATTAAGTGAAATATCTAAGAATAGCAGATCAATTTTATATTTAAGCAACGTTCCCTGTGCTTCTTTGACATCCTCTGCTTCATAGAGTTTGACGTTTTGCTTATTTAAAACTGAACTTTTTTTGATCAAATAAGATAATTCAGTGCGGGCTAGTGGTTCATCATCAACTACCAAAATTCTCATTTTTAGCTCCCTCTTAACCTTCAAAATCATTTTTTTCAGCTTGTTTTAGTGGTATCTCGGTTTGAAATGTCGTTCCCTTCTCACCAGTTTTGATATGCAATTGGCTATTAGTACCATATAAGCCTATCAGCCGTTTATTTAAATTATAAAGTGCTGTCCCGCTGCCACCAGATTCACTTATTGGTTCTTGACCCAGCCTTTTTAAAATTTCCGATTTAATACCAACGCCATTATCACTTACTAAAATCTGCAAGTAAGCATTTTTTTGACTTAAATTAATGATAATTTTGTTACCAGTTTTTCTGCCTTTGAAAGCATGCTTGATAGCATTTTCCACAAAGATTTGTAAACAAAACGATGGCAGCAGCGTACTATCCGGCACACTGATTTGATAATCAATTGTAAATTTATGTGGAAAACGCAATTCTTCAATTCCGGTATAAGCACTAACATATCTTTTTTCCTGCTTAAGTGTAATTTCTTTTGCCTGACCATTTTTCAAGCTTAACCTAAAAAATGTACTAAGCTGCATTAAAGCTCTGTGAGCCTCGCTAACGTTAACCCTCATTAAGGCTCCAATTGTATTAATTGCGTTGAAGAAAAAATGCGGATTAATTTGCACTTGCAATGCTCGTATTTCTGCTTCGTTTACTAAACTGGTCTGCTGTTCTGCAATACCAATAGCCAGTTGTCCGGAAAAAATCATAGCCAAACCGCGAACCAGATTTTCTTCGACTACAGTCATTTCTTGTTTAGCACAAAAGTACAGTTTTAGTGCGCCAATCGTTTTTTTATTCACCTGCAAAGGACAAACAATTGCGGAAGCTAAGGGACAATCTGGATGAGGACAACCAATTTCTTCTTTTGAATGTGCCAGTTTTTCTTTTCCACTAGCAATAACCGTTTTGGATAGATCAGTTATCACCGGTTCTCCTGCAATGTGGTGATCTTGCCCCGCACCAACATGAGCCAATACATTAACACGATCAGTTAAGCCCACCGCATCAAAGTTAGTATATTTTTTAATAATTTTGCAGACATGCTGAGCAGAATCTGGATCCAGGCCATGACGAAAATAAGGCAATGTTTTATTAGCCAATTCCAAAACATCTTTAGTTTGCACAGCCCGTAATTGACGCTCATTTGATAAATAAGTTTTCAAAATTTCTATAAACAAACAAGAGCCAATTGTATTCAATAATATCATGGGTATAAAAATTAATTTGATCAAGCCGAAACCGTGAAATGCAAAAATAAAGGCCATCTGAATGAGTTCTGCTAAAAAAGATAAAACTGCTACCCAAAAAGTAGAAGGATACAAATTATTTTTCTTAACCTTATCACCTAAAACGCCAATTAAATATCCGATTAGAACTGAACTGACAATATAAAAATAATCCGAAAAGCCACCAAAAATTACTCGGTGCAAGCCACCTACCAAACCAACTAGAAGTCCTACATAGGGTCCAGCAGTCAAACTAGCAGTAGTGATAACTAACATCCTGGTATTTGCTATTGAGTCAGACTGGGGCAAACCAGTAATAATTAAAGGGGTAATAATTTCCTTAGAACTTGAAATTTCAACACCAGTGAGATTGGCAATGACAACGAAGAGTGAAAAAATGATAAATAACCAGATTTGCGATTTTAGGGTTCTTTTTTCAATTAAATCTCTAAAAAAGCGCATGTTAACAAGGAGAAACGCCAGAATCATAATAATACCCAGGCGTTCTGATAATAATATGAATAGACTGAACACGTTTTTCTCCAATCCGTAAACTAAGCTGGAATAAACCTCTTATATCATATAAGTATGACAATTTTTTCAGTTTACGCAATGGAAATCGTATTCAACTGCACAAAATAATGCTTGAAATGGTGAAATCCCTGCTTCAAATTCACTATGATTTTTGAAACTTATTGCTTATGAAATTTATTAAACAGATAAAGGGCAGTCATCTAACTGATAATTTGCTTTTATTTATTTGCTGTCAAGTGATACCATTAGTAATATATTAATTGCTAAAGCAGTTTAAAAGGAGAGAAAAATGAAACTAAAGAAATTACTAATTTCAGTCATTGCTTTAATAAGCTTGGGGACAGTTGGAAGTCAGATCAACAATTCCGCAACTACTGTAGAAGCTAAAAAAGTACCAACCGTTTATCCTAAGGCAATGCGGGGCAACTGGTATTTTTTCAATAAAGAGGATACAAATTATCCGTTCGTCACCAAAGAAACTTTTACCAAAACTAAAGTTACCAGAACGTATTATTATGGCGAAAACCCTAAAAAAATGAAGATGGGAACTAATTCCAAAGTTTTACATAAATATATCCCACATACTGCCACAGATGCACTTGGCAGCGATGATAATAAAGCTTTACATTGGGAGTTTCTAACTGGTTATAAAAAAGAAGGTGGCCATAAATGGTTGAATGTAAAACAGTGGAACTCAACTAATGCCATTGGCGGTCACGAAGAAGACGGAGGTCTTTTCTACAACGTGTCGAAGCTTAAAGGACATCAAGTATTAACTGAGGCTAATGTTATGCATGGCAGCAAAATACACAATTGTGCTCACTGGTACCGTTCCAAGAAATTGGCCCGGAAATGGTCATTACATGAATACAAAGGATTTTTATATTAACGTTTTTATGTAGTCAATATTTTTTAATCTTTTATTTATAATGCAATAGAGTGATCTATATAATTGAAGACATTCAGCTGATAAGCATTAATTTACAAGCAAAAACTGCACTGAGCTTTTTAAACAGCCCAGTGCAGTTTTTGTATAATTCAATTAAATTTTGTTATTTATCTTCTTGTTGGTTAACCGGCTTTTTCCACAGACCTAAAATGACACCTGCAACAATGGAGCCAATAATAGTAGCAACAAAGTAAAGCACAATATGGTTAGCAAGTGGTGACACCCAGAGACCACCGTGAGGTGCAGGAACACCGATGCGCCATATGCCCACTAGAGCACCACCAACGGCAGAACCAATGATACATGAAGGCAGAACGTGTCCAGGATCAGCTGCAGCAAACGGAATAGCACCTTCGGTAATAAATGAAAAGCCTAAAATCCAGTTGGTTAAACCTGCACGGCGCTCATCCAAAGTATATTTATTCTTAAAGAAGGTCGTACCAATTGCAGTCGCAAATGGTGGTACCATACCCCCAACCATTACGGCAGCCATCATTACAGCAGCAACAGTTGAATGAGGATCATTGGCAAAAGCACCTGAAGCAAAGACATAAGCAGCCTTGTTGAAAGGTCCACCCATATCAATTGACATCATGGCAGCTAAAATAGTTGTCAAAACAGCTAAGTTGCCCGTACCCATTTGGTTTAAGAAGTTAGTAATGGCAAAGTTAACCGCACTAAAGACTGGGTTAACAACGTAGTACATGATCAGGGCTATGAAGAGCAGGCTCAAGATTGGATAAATGAGCATTGGCTTCATTCCTTCAAGAGACTTAGGCAACTTGGCAAATAATTTCTTTAAACCGACTACTAAATAACCAGCAATAAATCCGGAAGCAAGTCCGCCTAAGAAACCGGCAGGTGATTTAGCATTAGTTACCACATTGGCAACATAAGCACCACCGTACGCACCACTATAAACCGTGGCCATAAAACCACCGACAAAACCGGGCATTAAAGCAGGCAAGTCACCGATTGATTCAGCGATGTAACCTGACAAAATTGGCACCATGAAAGCAAATGCCATGTTACCGGCATTGTTCAAGAAAATAAATGCAGGAGATTTTGGACCACCAGCATAGTTTTCCACAATAAAGGAGATTGCCATTAAAATACCGCCACCGATAACAAATGGCAACATGTGGGAAACTCCGTTCATAAGGTTTTTGTAGATTGAACCCCAAACGCCTTCTTTAGCATTGTCATTATCATCGCTGCTCTTCTCACCGTTTGAATGGTAAACGCTAGCTTTAGAATCCAAAATATTAGCAATCAATTCGTCAGGTTTGTTAATGCCGTCAACAACTGGACGAGAAATTAACGGCTTGCCATCAAAGCGTGGCATATCAACTTTCTTGTCCGAGGCAATGACAACACCTTGAGCACGGCTAATTTCAGCAGCTGTCAATTTATCTTTGACACCTTCTGAGCCGTTGGTTTCAATGCGGACATCAACGCCGCGTTTTTTACCGGCCTTGATCAAAGCCTCTTGAGCCATATAAGTGTGGGCAATACCGTTAATACAAGCAGTAACACCAACAATTAAAGGTTTTTCTTCCTTATTAGAGTCATTTGTGCTTGCAGCCTGCGCTTTTTCAGCTTGCTTGTCTTGATCCTTTTGTTTTTCAGCGTCTTCAAAAAGCTGAATCACTTTTTCAGGAGTTTGCGCCTCTTTAAGTGCGCTAACAAGGTCAGGATCAATTAGTAAACCAGATAACTTAGCTAGAGCTTCAAGGTGAGTGTTATCAGCACCATCAGGTGCAGTAATCATAAAGAATAAATGAACTGGTTGACCATCAAGCGAATTATAATCAATTCCTTTTTCGCTTTTAGCAAAAAGCACGCGTGCCTTGTTAATTGTCTTATTACGGGCATGAGGCATTGCAATTCCATCACCAATACCGGTGGTAGATTCATTTTCACGAGCCCAAATTGACTTAATGAATTCATCTTCGTCATTGACGATGCCTGTTTTGACTTCCAAGTCTGCCATTTCCTTAACAGCATCTTCCTTATTAGTCGCTTTAAGCGCCATAATCATGGATTCAGGAGCCAAAATATCTTTAATTTTCATTTTAAATTCTCCTCAAATTACGAAATTTCTTCAACATTAATTTGCGGCAAGACCGCATCAATCTGACTTTTAACTGCAATATCTTTAGTAAAGGCTGTGGCAGCACCACAGGCCATACCGATACGGAAACTTGCGGCCGAATCTTTCGTTTTAACATAAGTACCGACAAAGCCAGCTGTCATGGAGTCTCCTGCACCAACCGAATTAACGGCAGTACCAACAGCTGCTTTAGCATGATAAAAATGCTTAGGTGTAATCAAGTAACCACCTTTACCAGCCATGGAGACCATAACATTTTGTGCACCCATGTCAAGCAATTTGCGTGCACACTCAAGCATCTCCTGATCTGACTTAAATGTAGTTTTGAATAAGTCAGCTAGTTCGTGATGATTGGGTTTAATTACCAGCGGCTTATAACTCAAAGTATCAAGTAAAGCTTGACCAGTAGTGTCAATTACAAATTCTGCTCCTGCTTCTTTAATAATAGGTAGAAGTTCTTTATAAAAATCAACTGGCAAGCTTGGTGTTAATGAACCACTCAAAACCACAATGTCACCTTTTTGCAAATCGCTAAGGCGTGCTTTAAAAGCGGTTATTTCCTGATCTGTAATATTAGGACCAGCGGCATTAATCTCTGACTCCTCTTCTGCATGTACTTTCACGTTCACGCGAGTCACATCAGAAATAGTGACAAAATCATTAACAATGCGGCGCTGGTTTAGCTGACGTACCAACTCTTTACCCGTAAAGCCACCAACAAAGCCCCAGGCAGTATTATCTATATTCAACTGGTTAAGAATTTGGGAAACATTAATTCCCTTGCCACCAGCCAAAAACGTGCAGTTATCAGCACGATTAACTTCACCACGGTTAACCTGCTCTAATTGAATTACATAATCCAAAGCAGGATTAACGGTAACCGTATAAATCATTAGCAAATCTCCTTCAAATTAATTTTAGCGGGCAACAATTTTTTATTCTTGGCACTTAAAGAAGTAGTAAGAACTGTTACGTCTTTGACTTGTGCAAAAGTCGCAAAACTGCGCTCTCCAATTTTAGAAGTATCGGTCAAAATGTATGCCTGATCGGCCTGAGCAATTTCAATTTTCTTAATTGCTGCTTCTTCAGTATCGGGTGTAGTCAAGTTCCCCTGGCTATCAAGTCCATTGGTGCCAACGAAACTGGCAGAAAAGTTCATTTGCTGCAATTGCTTTAGAGCAGTTTGCCCCACCACAGCATGAGTATTTTCTTTAATCCGACCACCTAAAAGTATAGTCTCAATTCCATGATTAAGGGCACAAAGTGCAGTTTCTAAACCATTTGTGACAATCGTTACTCCTGGAGTCATGGCAATAAAAGGAACCATTTCATAAGTTGTCGTACCTGCGTCAATAAAAATGTAATCATCTTGATGGACATAGTTTTTAACAGCATACTGAGCGATTAGTTTTTTATCATTATGATTCATTGAAAAACGAATGTGTTGCGACACATCATGAGTGAAACTTTTGACTGACTGCGCGCCACCATGCACTCTTTTGATTAAGCCTTGTTCTTCCATCTGGTTAAGATCACGCCTAATCGTTGATTCGGATGTTGAAGTCATTGAACAAAGATCGCTCACTCGGCACAGTCCATGCTGGTTAACGTAGTCTTCAATCACTTTTTGCCGTTCCTGCGTTAACATACATTTCACCTCCAGACAGTATTTTATTCGCTTCGGCGTTTAAAAGCAATCATTTTCAATCATAATTCTTCATTTCCTTGCAAAATCGAGCAAGCTTAACATTTTTTAGTCATATAAATAAAAAAAGCAACTGATAATTCAAGTTTAACTAATACTGAATTATTAGTTGATATTACTTAAAAACAAGCAACAGTAAAATCTTAACTAGTTTTGCCTTATTTGTGGTTAATTCAAAAAATTTTTTATTTTTCTTTTTCAGACAAGAATAATGAGCCTAAAAATCCGATTATTGCAAAAGTCAGCATTAAGACAAAACCCCAGCGGTATGCAACTGTCAAATTTGCAGTCTCAGCATTTGAAGTACCACTCGCACACAAGCTAATTACTAACATTGATAACGCCGTTCCCAGTGAGCCACCGATTTGTCTTACCGTAGAAGAACCCGCATTAGCATGTGCAGTCATTTGAGGTTCTACCACATTAATACCTGCGGTAAACGTGGTCATCATAGTAAAAGATACGCCTACCATGCGTAAGGCATAGCATAAACTAATTAAAGCCAGACTTGTTTTGCTATTAAAAACAGTCATTGGGAACGTCCCTAATAAAAGCATAGAAAAACCAAAAAGTGCCAATTTTTTAATACCAAATTTATCAAATAAAACGCCCGATACAGGATTGCAAATGATCATTAATAGAGCCCCTGGCATCATTACTAAACCAGAGGTTAATGCGCTCTCTTGTCTAGTAGTTTGTAAATATAAAGGTAAAACTAATTCAATTCCTACCATTGAAATGTTGCTAATAGTACTTAATAAAGTACACAAATCAAATTTTAAATTTTGAAAAACTCTAATATTAAGCAAAGGTTTTTTCATATGCAACTGCCGACGACAAAATAACAGAATAATTAGCAGACCTATTGTAAAGAATGCAGCTATTGCAATCGTAATTTTACCAGTGTTACCAATATCTGACAGCGAGTACAAAATTAAACCAAAGCCGGCAATTGATTCAATAAATGATATTAAATCGGTAGTGTTTCTATGTGGCTCAGTGATATTTTGTATACAAAAAACTGCATAAATGGCAACTATACCACTGGCAATACTTAAAATGATAAAAAGCATTTGCCAGTCTGCATATTTTAAAATTAATCCTGAAATTGTGGGACCAACAGCAGGTCCAAAACCAATTACCAAACCAGTAATTCCCATCGCCACACCTCTTTTTTCAGGAGGAAACATAAGTAAAATGACATTTTGAATAAAAGGCATTAAACTACCAGCCGCAACTGCTTCAATAATTCTGCCTAGCAATAGCACCGGAAAATTAGGCGCAAAAACACAAATAAGTGAACCTGCTAAAAAAATAAGCATCATTGTTAAAAAGTTTTGTCTTAAGTTAAATGACTCAAAGATCCATGCCGACATGGGAATCATTAGCCCTACGACCAATAAATAAGAAGTAGTAAGCCATTGAGCAGTTGATTGATTAACTTTAAAAACCGTCATTATTGTTGGCAGAGCATTATTGAGAAAAGTTTCGGCCAACAGCGAAACAAATGCTCCAAATAGTAAAACAGCCATCATTAAATTTCTTTTTTTACTAGAAATATTTTTGATCATTTTTATCCTTTCATATATATAGCATGCTACACTTTTGCTAATAATAATTAAAAATTATCCGAAATTCTTTTTAAAACTTGTTCAAGATTTAAAATTTCTTGCTGAGACAACCCCTTGGTAATACGAGTATTAATATTTGTCATTATTGTGCGAATCTTGGCAATATTTTTGTCAATTAAATGAAAGCCTTTATCCGAAAGCCTTAAAACAATTTGCCTTTGATCATTTTCTAAACGCGACGTAACAATTAACTTATTTGCTTCTAACCGTTTAACTATTCCTCTAATTGTAGGATGACTCAGCACAAACGCATCTGCCACTTCTTTTTGGGTAATTTGCCGTGCTTTTGATTCATATAAATAAATCATCAGAGAAATTTGGGCACCTGTTAAAGAATAATCTCTAAAGATTTCTGCAAACTGCTTGTTTAATTCCTTTTCAATCAAAGTATTCGCAATTTTAATTTTGGGACCAATTCGATTCAAAAAAGTTGTCATATTAATTCCTTTAGACGTAAATCTCACACAAATATTTTATTATACTGTAGTATACTACACTTTTTTATAATAAACATGTTTTTAAAAACTCAATTCTACAAAATTGGTCCAACCACGAGTGTGGTAAAATTAAAATATTACGTTATCAAAAGAAGGGTTATATATTTAGTTATGAAAGACAAGCAGACTCCAGCATCATATCCCAAGATTTCTAGCAAACACCATATGAGAATTCATTGGAAAGAGTTCTTCAAAAGTTCAGATGATACTTTAGTCAAAGATATCACTTTGGTAGAAAAAGGATCTTTAGTCGGCAGAATCGGTATAATGCTGCTGCAATGCGGGACTGGAGCCTGGCGCGTACGTGATTCTATGAATACCATTGCACGAGCACTTAAAATCACTTGTTCAGCTGATATTGGTTTAGTAACTATTAGCTATACCTGCTTTGATGTTGACAACAAATCATACTCACAGACTCTTTCCTTACCAACTACGGAAGTGAATATGAACAAGCTCAATGAAATGGAAGAATTTGTCCGTAAATTTGAAACTGAAAATAATTATTTAACAATTGGAGCTGTTCACCACAAACTGAATCAAATTGAGCGTCATACTCAAAATTATCCTTTAATCATTTCCGCTTTAAGCGCAGGACTAGCGTGTGCCAGCTTTATTTTTTTACTTGGTGGCGGAATACCGGAAATGTTTTGCACATTTTTTGGAGCCTTTATTGGCAACTATTTGCGCCAATTATTAGGGAAGAAAAAAGTTACTTTGGTCGCCAAAATAACTGTTGGCGTAGCGATTTCCTGCGCCGTTTATTTCATCTGTTTTAGATTAGGCACATTAATTTGTGGCTGGAGTAACAATCATGCTTATGGTTACATCGGTTCGATGCTTTATGTCATACCTGGATTCCCTTTTATTACTTCTGGCCTTGATATGTCAAAGCTTGATATGCGATCTGGTCTTGAAAGGCTGGCTTATGCGATATTAGTTGTTATGATTGCGGCAATGGTAGGCTGGGGCATGGCTACTATGCTCAATTTGTCGCCAGGTACCATGCCCAAATTAAATCTTAATCCAACATTATTAACAGCTTTCAGAATTATTGCCAGTTTTTGCGGTGTTTTCGGCTTTTCAATCATGTTTAATGCCAAAGTATCAATGGCGACAGTAGCGGCAGTTATTGGTGCTCTAGCAAATACCTTGCGTTTAAGTTTAGTTGAATTTAATCACGTACCAGCCGCCCTAGCAGCATTTATCGGAGCATTATTAGCAGGATTAATTGCCAGTTTTGTGCGGGATAAAGTTGGTTTCCCCCGCATTGCAATCACGGTTCCCGCAATTGTCATCATGGTCCCCGGTTTATACATGTATCGCGCTGTCTTTAATTTTGGTATTACTAACATTAATGTCGGTGCTTATTGGATTATGGATGCTCTGATGATTATTACCTCCCTGCCAATCGGTTTACTTACTGCTCGGATCTTAACAGACGCCAAATGGCGTCATTGTGACTAAAATATTTAAGTGAAATTTTTAATTATTTTACCTAACTAGATTTTTAGTTAGGTCTTTTATTAGGAATAAATATGCTAATAGCTTTTAATTTGTTCGGATTTTGCTCTATTTTTATTATTAAAATTGTGCTAAACTAAAATCATAAATATAAAACAAGAACATTGTCAAGGAGGATTACATGAGTTCAGTTGTTACACCAGAATTTACCCGTGGCCTGCCTAAAGCCGAATTGCACTTGCATATTGAAGGTACTTTAGAACCTGAATTGAAACTAAAATTAGCTAAACGCAATCACGTCGATATAGGCCAAGCTACAATTGAAGATGTCCAAAAAACATATAACTATCATGACCTAGCATCATTTTTAGCTGTGTATTATCCAGCAATGAATGTTTTACAAACTGAAGAAGACTTTTATGACTTGGCTTGGGACTACTTAACTAAAGCTGCTACAAATAATGTACGACACGTTGAACTCTTTTTTGATCCCCAGGCTCATACTAGTCGCGGTATTCCTTTTGAAGTCGTACTCAATGGACTTTATCAAGCTACTATTGATGCCAGAGCTTTAAATGTCGACGCTCGACTAATCATGTGCTTTTTACGTGATTTTTCAAAGGAATCAGCTAGAAAAACACTTCAGGAAGGCCTGAAATACAAGGATAAAATTATTGGCATTGGACTTGATTCTGATGAGCATAATAATCCACCGCTAAAGTTCGCCCGGCAATTTGAAGATGCAGCAGCTGCCGGACTGCACATCACTACTCACTGTGACATTGATCAAAAAGATTCAATCGAACATATTCGTCAGGCTTTAGAAATTATGGAGGTTGAACGTCTTGATCACGGTACCAATATCGTGGAAGATCCAGATTTGGTAGAATTAGCAGCCAAAAGACAGATTGGCTTAACATCTTGTCCTCTATCTAATAGCTTTGTGTCACCAGAAATGAAGGGTAAAGAAGTAATTGACCTTTTGAATGCAGGAGTCAAAGTATCAATTAACTCGGATGATCCTGCCTACTTTAAAGGCTATATTAGCGACAATTATTATGCTTTAGCACAAAAATTTGATCTTAGTAAAGATCAAGTAGTACAACTTGCTAAAAATTCTTTTGAAACTTCTTGGATAAGTCAACAACAAAAACAATTATATTTAGATGAAATTGATCGCTTTGTAACAGCCAACGCATAATTTAAAATTCACACAAAAAGGCCAGCTCATATTAAATGAGTTGGCTTTTTCGTTGGTATAATGTTTTATTTTGAAATTATTTTTTTGACTATTTTACTTCCGGGCTGCAATTGCTTTAATTGCATTACGACCTGAAAAGATGCAATACCCTGCATGTGTTCCCGGAATATTAACACCATAGGTGTCACCATAAAGAACTGCAGAGCCATCGCCACCAACAGCGTACAAACCATTAATTGGTCTACCTTTAGTATCCAATACTTCATTATTAGTGTTAACCCGCAAGCCGTCACCAGTAGTATAGGCACCAACACCTAATTCGATAGCATAGAACGGGCCATCGCCATCTACTGGCAACATGTATTTAGCTGGCTTATGAAAATCAGTATCTTCACCATTTGCAGCCATTTCATTATAATGATTGACATATGCCACTAAGTTAGGGGTATCAATCTCTTGAGCTAATTCCTCCAGCGTTGCAGCTTTGTGCAGGTATTCGCGGCCTTCTTTTTCAGCTTTGGCAATATCATCACGCAGAGTGGGATATCTGTCTTCTGGAACAAATGGCTTCATGGATCTTGGATAAGACTTGTCAGTAAAATCATCCAAAATCTTTTGACTAAAGATGCAGAAAACCCGGTCCTGACGGTTCATCGAATTGCCTTCATTGGCCCAATTAACTACAGCTGCACTTTCGTCGACAAAGCGCTCGCCCAGTTCGTTAACCCACATTTGCGGTTGATCACAAACTGAACTCCAGATAGCAGTACCCCACAATTTAAATGATGGGACTGTCTTATCTTTCAATTGACCGCCAAACATCATTGCCATTCCGGTAAAGTACTTCTTAGCACCTAACTTCCAGGCAAGTCTCAAACCATCGCCAGTGTTTTTACCAGAGTTAACTGGAATAATATTGTCTGGATTTTGGTGAGGAGTACTTTCTAATAACTTTTGGTCATTTAAATAACCACCGGTAGCAAGCACAACATTTTTGGCAGTAATTATTTTAGTATCTTTTTCAGCTACGTTAGTCAGTGTCACATCAAAAGTGTGGTCAGAATTTTGCTTTAAGTCAGTCACTCTAGTTAAGGTAGCTATGGTGATGCCCTTCTTCTTAGCATATGGTTCCAAGCCATTGTGAATGGCATCATGACCCTTGCCTTTAAACAAGTGCCAAGTTCTAGCTCCAGAGCCTAAATTTGCTACCATTTCAATTTTAGCACCATGATCTTCGAGCCAGGAAACATTTTTGCCGGCATTGGCAATGTATTTTTGCCACATTTTGCCGTCTGCTTTGTAGTGCGAATATGTTAACTCCTCTTTGAGCAAATCATCTTTATCAAGAGTTGCATTATCCTTTTTTTGCAGTTCGGAATCAGCAGCAAAAACTCCCTCAACATAATTACCAGTACCGCCTGTTGTTTTACCTTTTTCGACCAACAAGGTCTTTAAATTATTGTCGACAGCTTCATCTGCAGCAGCAAAGCCTGCAAGACCTGCTCCCACAATAACTACATCATATTTTTCTTGTGTCATAATTTGTTCCTCTAGTAAAAATTATGTACAAATCAATTAATTCATACATGATTTTTGCCATAATCTACTTACCGGCTTTAGCAGTTTCAGCCGCATCAATTCCGGCTAGTCTACCAGAAATATAAGCAAAACCTAAAGTACCACCTTCAAAATCAACGTAAGCCTTGCCATACATTCCTGATGCATCGGCACCAGCTACATAAAGGTTTGGTACTGGTTCACCATTGGGAGCTAAGGCGTGCATTTTTTCATCAATGGTTGCACCACCAAGAGTGCCCAGGTTACGGGCAATGAATTTAACAGCGTAAAATGGACCCTGCTCTACTGGAATCATTCTCTTGGTATCAGAGAAGAATAAGTCGTCCTCACCCTTCTTCTTAGCGTTATTGTATTGCTCAACTGATTTAGCCAAATTATCTTTGTCGACACCCATCTTTTCAGCCAATTCCTCGATAGTGTCTGCAACAAAAATAACATTGGTTGAAGCCAGTTTATTCAGTAATGAAGTAAAGTCAGTCTTCTCGTGTTCGTGCTTGATATTTTCATCAGTATCCGTTGGGAAGTTAAATTCCATGTAAAACTGATGGCGATTCTTCCACTTGCCATAGTGGTCTTCAATTGCGACTGTTCCGCCTTCTTTAATCTTATCCAGCATTGCCTGGTCAAAGACAACGAATTCAGTTTGTTGTGGTTGTTCTGACAATTCTGCACCGTGAACAGCGAAATCTAGTGCATGGGTTTCACTAGCATAACGTTGACCACGGTTGTTAACACGCAAGTTAGGAAAATCAGCTAGGGCATTGACAGGCATCCAGTTTGGACCAACAAGTTTAGCCATTTCGCCAATATCTTTATCACTAAAAGTTTGCCAGAAGTAGTGAGTGGAGCCATTAATGTGGTGAGCAGTACCAGCATCCCAGGCCATGTTCAAGCCATCACCGGTGTTTTGCAAAACTTGACCTTGCGTGCTGACGTCGCCAAGATACTTTTTGCGCATTTCAGGACTGCCGCCAAAGCCACCAGTTGCAATGACTACTTTCTTAGCATTAACGTGAAGCGTTTCTTCATCACCTTCGGCAATTAAACCAGTGACTTTACCTGCACTATCTTGCAACAATTTTTTACCTGCAAAGCCAAAGTACATCTTGCCACCGATTGACTTGAATTTTTCAATTAATTTGGTTACAGCCTTGGTACCGCCTTCTTGATAGCCATGAAGAGTGGCTGGCATACCGATATGATCGTAACTGCCACCAGTACCAGCATCAACCAATTTCATAATTGCACCGTTTTCATTTAACCAGTCAACCGTCTTACCTGATTCGTCGATAATGCGGCGCACAAGAATTGAGTTCATGTAGCCTTGGGAGGCATCCATGTATTCGTCATAAAGCCATTTCTTAGAAACAACCGCATTTTGATCTTTTTGTTGTTGACTGTCGCCGGCAAACATACCACCAGCAAAAGTAGTCGCACCAAGTGGAGAAATGGTTTTTTCAAGCAAAGCTACACTTGCACCATGTTGACGAGCTGCTAAAGCGGCTGCTACGCCTGCACCACCAGCACCAACTACTGCGACATCAACATCAATAGTTTCTTCCTTCTTGCCAGCAGTTTGGCCACCATTTTCTTTAAGGGCATCAAAGTCAACCCCTGCCTTATTCAAGGCTTCTTTAACACCTTCAATGATGCCATGTGAAGTTTCAGAAGCACCAGAAACAACATCAACATCGACTGATTGCTGATCCACAATTTTTTGTGCCATTTTCTTAAATGCGTTATCAGCTAAACTATCGGGAGCATATTTATCTAACGGTTTAACATTTACTATCTTGTCTGAGTCAACCTCAACTTCAAGATTAATTTGACTTTCCTTACCTTGACCAGAACCAGTGTATTTGCCTGGATTTTCGGTTATTTTTTTTGCCATGTAAATGACCCCTTTCACTTTAAAAAATCTTATTCAGCATGACGACGAGCAGCGTTTGCGTCTGGTAAAACTGCCAGTACGATAATTTGGACTACAAAGACAAGACCTTGAATAATAAAGGTTAATGCATAGTTCTTACCAGCAATTGAAGAAATAATAACTGGCAGGAAGAATGATAATAGCAGTGATACTGTACCAACAAGTCCACCAGCACTACCAGCGTTCTTAGGACCGATCTCTGGGAATGTAATTGGCATAGCCTGCATAATAGGACCAGTCATAGCGCCAAATACGCCGCCAAGGATTAGTGCAATGCTTAATGGCATTCCTAATGGAATATACCAAGTTATGGCCATCAACAGACCACCAAGAGCAGTAATAACAATCATCATTGGTTTAGCCTTTTTGGCCTTATTGATAATTGCTGGGCCAAAGAGTGAACCTGCTAAACTACCAATAGTAGCAACAGAAGCAACCACACCAGCAGCTGCAGGAGTCATTCCCCTAGCAGCAAATGCTTGGGGCAAAATGCCGGAAAAGGCTTCACTAGCACCCATACCAAAACCAACGGCTAAAGCAACATACCAAGTTTTCTTACTTTTAGCAGCAGCCTTGAAGAATTCAAACGATGACTCAGATTTGCCTTGTTCTGTTTGAGGTTGTGGAACTTCTTCACCCTTAGGAGTGTCTTTAACAAAGATCATCCAGCAAACAGCTAAAACCAATAGTACCGTTGACGAAAAGATATATGCCTTTTCAACAGTCGGGAATAAAGAACTGGTAGCTTGGGATAGCATAATTCCGACACTGGCAGAAGCAAAGAAGACACCCATAGCTGTATTAGTATCTTGTTTAAACCAGGTACCAAAGATTTTCAAAGTATTAGCATTTAACAAAGCCATATAAACTCCAAAAAGTAACAGGAAAATAAACATTGTGATAAAGTTATTAGCAAAAAGGCGACCATATGCACCTAGTACTGAGATAACTAAACCAACAGAAACGATTTTCTTAGCTCCGAACTTATCAGCAAGAGAGCCGGCAGGAATACTTAAGAAAACTGCTATAAGCATTGGTGCCATTAATAAACTTTGAAATTGTGCTGGTGAAATATGCAGTGCTGGCATAATTTGGACAGCTAAAGCAGAGATCTGAAATTGAATGTAACTACTAATTGCGTCAAGCAAGGCAGCTATTGCTAAGATTACCCACCTATAATTTGAAAGCTTAGGTAACTGTTTTTCATCCATGATATATAAAAACTCCTTTTATGATAAAAACTAATTTTCAGCAGCATATTGTCCGGCTAGACGACCAAAGGTCTGGGCGTGACTGCAAGTAAGGCCAGGAATTCTATCTGGATAACTGCCCCAGAAGAAACCACCACTGGCGTTACCAGCTGCGTATAGGTGAGGAATTGGATCACCATTCTGGTCAATAACTTCCATCTTAGTATTGATCCGTAAACCATCCAGAGTAGCAAGCAAGCGTCCGCCCATGATGACACCATAGTATGGCGCTTTATCTACTGGGAATAATCTGAACTTCTCTTTACCAAAGTCGGTATCTACGCCTTTTTCACACATTTCGTTATAGCGTTTAACACTGTTAACTAGGTTATCTTTTGGCAAATTCAATTTTTCAGCTAATTCTTCAATGGTATCTGCTTTCTTGACCAGGCCGTCATCAATTCTGCGTTGAATCTCTTCTTTGTTCTCCTCAGTATTGTAAATACCAGGCCAGCCTAAACGAGAACAACCTTGAGTATCAAATTGTGCCAAGTGATCCATAGTATCTTCAGACCAAATTTGTGCTTCCAGGTAGCCTGGTTGCTTAGCCATTGCATTAATATCAAATTGGTAAGGTACACTTTCGTTGCCGAAACGCTCACCTTTTAAGTTAACTTTTAGTAGTGGGTAAGCACCCATCCAGAAGTAGCCTGGATCCTTAAAGTCAATGACATAATGGTCTTCAGCCTTAGTGCCAACAGGAACTGCACCACGGTCAAAAATGATTTCAGCTGGTTCTTCATCGCGAGCGGCACCGACTTTAAGGCCAGCAAGAATACCTGAACCATCATCACGAGGTCCATCTGAATAAACATTCTTCTTGTAGCCAAGTGGATCCCATTTCTTCATCAATTCAACATTGGCACCGTAACCGCCAGTACAAATGATGACACCCTTATTAGCTTTATACTCAGTCTTTTCGCCACTTTCACGATCACTGGTAATTACACCGGTTACTGCACCACTATCATCTGTCACTAATTCTTCTAATCTAGTGTTGTATTTAAGGGTTACTCCTAATTCTTTAACCTTATCAATTACCCAATCGCCATAATGAGCCCAGCCATTATCAGGTGTTGCAATTGCTAACTCAGTATTGAAAGCTGTATTAACAACAGTTTCATAGTGGGCATCTTTTTGTGGTCTCAAAACACCGCCATTTGGTTTCAAAATATTATCTTCAAGCCAATTGGCAGTTTCGTCTGCATGATTTGCCCAAGTCCACAATAAACGTTCATCAACGTTATCTTGGAAGAACAAGGTTAAAAAGTTCATTAGTTTAGCTTTATCAACTTTAATTCCTGCTCTTCTTTGGGCGTTACTGTCCAACGCAGCAAAGAATGAACGGAATAAAAATCTTGAACTTCCTTGCTTATCAATCAGGAGAACTTTTGCTCCCTTTTCAGCAGCAGCACAAGCTGCCATTGCGCCAGCATTGCTGGCACCAGCAATAATGACATCATAAGTATTTTCCATTTTTATACCTCACTTCTTTAAACAAATCCTTTAACCGTTTTCATAATACTATGAATCAAGTGAATTTATGCACCATATTTAGAATTAAGAATTACTAAATGGAATACAGAACATAACAATTTAAAAGGGCAAAATAAAAATGCTTGTAAGATCAACGTTTAAGCGCTGATTACAAGCATTCCAAAAACAACTTTTATTTGTGCATTACTTATTTTTATTCTCAGATAAATATTCGTTTATTGCTTTTTTTAATGTACTGGCCACTTTTTCAAGTACAGAATCATTAGTAAAACTTTCCATGTATGCAATTCCATATGGTGAAATATCATGATAATCAATGGGAATATATTTAATTCCCTCTGATTGATAATCTGCAATGAAGTTGGGCAAAATACCATAGCCCCAGCCACCTCTAACATAAATATCCATGGCCAAAAAATCTTGTACAAATTTAATATGTTCCATTCCTAATTTATTGATCAAAGTAGTTTGAAAATTCAACTGTACATTTAAAGAACTGTTAGGATCAAGTAAAAATACGTCACGATCAATTAAATCTGAAATAGAAATCTTAGATTTTTCTGCTAAAGGAGAACCTTCTGGGCAAGCTGCTACCACTTTACCCTGAACCATTGGTTCGAAGTGAATATCTTCAACAACATCAACATCTTCTCGGGCAATTGCACACAAATCAACATGATGGTTAAGAAGCTCACCAATAGAATTGTTGAGTACAAAGACAAACTGGATGTTCAAATTACTCCCAGATTCACGCAATTTGCGCAAAAAAATGGGCAGAATTTTTTGTTCAAACGGTGTATCGCAGACCCCTATTCTTAAAAGCGTTTCAGGGTCATTCTTTTTGCTTTGCAAGTATGCTACCGTGTAATCCATATCATCTACCACATTGCGCGCAACACGATAGAAGTACTTGCCAGCGCTTGTTAAGGAAATACGGTGATGAGCACGATTGATTAAAGTTACCCCCAGTGTATCCTCAAGATCCTTAATATTTTTAGAAACTGCCGACTGGGAGAAATTTAAGCGCTCAGCTGCAATAGTAAAACTGGAATTATCTATGGCCTTAATAAAACAGCGTAATTGAGTGAAATTCATTTTATTACCTCATCAAATTAACAAAAAATTTTCTTTCTGTGTATATTATACTAAAAATTTTTCGTAAAAATAAATTTGCCAAAAGTAGAATCCATACTTGATTTACTTGTTACTACTATTATTTTTGCCGATGAGGATAAAAAAAGCAAAATTCTATTTATGCTTTAGAGAATCTTACACTTTTTTGATTAAAAATCACCTACGTTTATTAACATTATTAGCATCAGGTAGTATAGCAATGAAAATTGCTGTTAAAGCAATAACAATACCTTGAATGAAGAAAGTAAAAATATAACTACGTCCAGCAATTAAGGAAATAAGAATTGGAACTACATAAGCAAGTAATAAAGTTACTGTTCCTATTAAGCCACCTGCAGAACCAGCATATTTTGGACCAATTTCAGGAAATTGAATAGGCATAGCCTGCATAATCGGTCCAGTCATTGACCCGAACAAGCCTCCAGCTACTAAGCTTATAACTAATGGCAATTCGGCAGGAACAAACCAAGTTATTGCCATTAAAATTGCTGAAACTAAAGTTACGGAAATCATGAATCCTTTTGCCTTTTTAAGTTTAGCAATAATAGCTGGCCCCAGTAAGGCAGCAAAAAGACTGCCAAAAGAGGCAACTGAAGCAATAATTCCTGCAGTTGCGTCTGACATCCCTCTAGCAGCAAATGCTTGAGGCAGTATACCGGAAAATGCTGTCGAAGCAGCAGAACCTAGGCCGCCACAAATTGCAATTAACCACGTTTTTTTACTTTTAGCGGCAACTTCAAAGTATTTTATCGTTGATTCAGAATCAACAGTTTGCTTTTTTTGAATGCTTTCTCCTTCAGGGGCATCTTTAACAAACACAATCCAGCAAATAGCTAAAATTAATAAAACTATTGATGAAAAGATATATGCTGCATTGACACTTGGGAAAAAAGAACCCGTAATTTGCGAAAGAGCGGCACCAATTCCAGCAGAAGCAAAGAAAACTCCCATAGCCATGTTAGTATCTTGCTTGAACCAAATACCAAAAATTTTTATTGTATTTGCGTTTAATAATGACATGTACACACCAAACATTAATAACATGATCATCATTGACCAAAAATCTTTAGCAAATAGTCTGCCAAAGGCACCGATTACCGATATAATGCAACCTATACTTACTACCTTTTTTGCCCCAAACTTATCAGCAAGTGAACCAGCTGGTATACTTAAAAAAACTGCAATTAACATTGGCGCCATAAGTAAACTGGAAAATTGCGGAGGCGTAATGTGCAAAGCCGGCATGATCTGTGTAGCCAGCGCGGAAATTTGAAACTGCACATAATTACTAATGACATCCATTAAAGCGGCAATTGCCAAAATTACCCACCTATAATTCGATAGTTTAGGTAGTTGTTCTTTATCCATCTTAAAAGTCCTTTCATGAATACTTTTCACAAATTTATCTAAAGTTAGACTATTATTCATTAAAAATTTGAAGCAAATCTATACTCATAAATATAATTACTAAATAAAATATTATTTTTTCTTACGTCAGTATTTTTCTATGTAGAATATTCACACGTACAAAATAAGTAATTGCTTTCACAAAAACTTTTCCCATTAAATTTCATCCCTTCTAGTTCAAGCTCTTACTCTTCTCAAAGTAACATTTAGAAAACTTATTAAGACAAGACCATTAGAATTAAGAATAACTAAATGGAATGCTAAAAAAGCCACAAAAGTGATTGACTTTTGTGACTTATCAACATATTTTTGTATTTTTTACTCTAACACGTGGACACAGACTCGCTTAAAAGTATTGATTACTTTTGCAACATCCATGTCTTGGACTGACGAATTGATATAGGCAATGCCATAAGGTGAAATGGCCGGATAATCTAAAGTAACGTATTTAATAGCTGTTTTATCATAATCTTTAGCAAAATTTGGTATAACACCGTAGCCCCAGCTGGCTTTGACATACAGTTTCATTTTGAAAAAATCACGGACAAATTTAATGTGTTTAACACCTATTCCCGATATTAAATCATTCTGCGTTTTAAAATTGAGTGTACTGTTTGGATCAAACAAAAAGACTCTTTGCTTTTGCAAATCTGATAAAGTAATCATTTGCTGTTTACTTAAAGCGGAATTGACAGGACAAGCAACCAAAAATTTACCGGTAATTAATTTTACAAACTGAATATTTTGGATTGCTGCCACAGTATCATATGAAACCAAGCAAATATCTACATGATGATTTAAAATTTCAGAAATTGAAGTCTCTTCTACATTGATAAACTGGATATCAAGATTGCTATCATATGCACGTAATTTACGCAAAACTGCTGGTAATATCTCTTCTTCTAGTGGTATTTCACAAACACCTATTCTTAATGAACTTCCAATCCTACCTTTTTGACTTTTCAGAAATTCAGTTGTGTTGTCCATGTCATCGACCATGTTACGTGCAATTTTATAAAAATATCTGCCGGCTTTGGTAAGAGTAATGCGATGATGCTCCCGAATTATAAGGGTAATTTCCAACTCATTTTCTAAATCTCTAATATTTTTTGAAATTGCAGGTTGAGTAAAGTTCAATTCTCTAGCAGCAAGTGTAAAGCTGGAATTATCAACAGCCTTGATAAAACATCGTAATTGTGTAAAGTTCATTTTATTACCTCATCAAATTAGCAAAATTTTCTTCCTGTGTATATTATACTAAAAATCAACATGCTTAAAAAAGACTGCCCTATTAGTTACTGTTTTGAGCTATACAAAAGGGCCATTTAATATTGATGACCCTCTTTAGCAATACTTACTATTTTATTTTACTTAGCGCATCCCTAACTGCATCTTTGAGACCACGCGATGAACTCGAGGCACCACTGACTGCATCAACATCAACGGTATTTTCTTGAACCATTTTGGCAGGTAAAGTCTTGATAGCTTTCAAGCCATAGTCATCCGACTCAGCCTGTTTCAAAACTTCAATATTCTTTAGGTTCTTTTGCTCATCAACAGTTACCCGGACAACTATTTCATCACCCATGCCTTTAGTAGATTTACCAATGTATTGGTTCTCTCCTGTTTCATAGGTTTCGTGTTTAAGATCTGAAGTTAAGTGCTTTTCAGGCATAGTAGCACCACTTGCTGCATCGGTTGTTTCATCAGCCTTTGGTTTAGCCGCATTTTCTCCAGCAATCTTGCCCCAAATCAAACATTCTGCCAAATTATTGCCACCTTGATATTGGTTAGCACAGATACCGCCAAGTTCACCAGCAGAATAAAGATTAGGAATTGCTTTACCTCTGGTATCTAAAATTTCGGCATTCTTATTTCTTCTAGGTCCACCTTGCGTATTAAGCATAGTTTGTTCTAGTTTGACGGCATAAATTGTGTTACCAGTAAATGCACGTAAAGTTGCTGGATCTCTTCTAAATTCGGGATCATCTTGCTTTTGACATGCTTGATTGAAACGACTGAGAGTGTCAGACAAAACTGCCGGTTCAACACCAATTTTATCGGCTAATTCGGCAGCAGTGTCAGCCTTGATAACATTTTCTGTGTATGGTTTGTAATCGCCAATAATTTTATCGCTATCTAATTCATGCTTTTTAGTTTCATCAAAAATCAAGTATGGGTGCTCTTGATTTAGCGGCACTTTCCATTGACCATGATTCTTGATATGGCCATGGCGGTTTTCTTCTGCTTCATTAAAGTATCTGGTACCGTCATCACCTACAACAAAGGCACTACCGCTAGAAACAGCTTCATTTTGGGCTCCCAGCATTAAGCGACCGCGTTGTCCCGCTGGTACCGCAAAAGTCATACCATGAAGCAGACCTAAAGACTCATAATTATGTAAATGCCAAAAATCAGCGCCAGCTTCCAGGGCCATTCTCAGACCATCACCTTTGTTGTAAAGGGTGCCTAAAGGTGCCAGTCTTTTGGCGCCAATAAAGTCTTCAATCATTCTTTGATTATTTTCAAAACCACCGGTAGTCATGACAACACCATTTTTAGCCTGAACTTTGAGCAGCTTACCGTCACGCTTAATCACTACCCCGTAAATCTTTTTAGTTTCCGGATCTTGAATTAGTTCTTGAGCAGGCGTACTGTACAAAACATCAATCTGGTCTTGCCGCTTAACTACCTGCTCCTTTAAAATCTGCCATAAGGAAGCATCAAACCAATGTTTAGTGACAGTGGTAAAATCGTAGGACTCTGAACCTGGAAATTCCGGAAATTCTCTGAAAGCATAACTTTTGTCAGGGGCATATTCCTTAGCACTATTTGGTTTAACACCTAAATATTTTGAAACATATTCAGGAATGTGCACCATCCCGTCGACATAAGTATCAATCATCTCTTCGTCAAGTTCCATTGGCGCTGTTAGTTTCTGATAATACTTTTTCAACTCATTAAAGTCATTGCCAGTACCAATTAATTGGGCAGAATACCGGGTATTACCACCTTCGTGCCCTTCAGGAGCTGCATCAACTAGCAGCACTTTAGCGTCATGATCAGACGCAAACCGAGCAGCGGTGGCACCAGCACCGCCAAATCCTAAAACAACAACATCATAATTGGCATCCCATGCAAAATCTTTATGATAAATCATATAAATCTCCTTTGTATAAATCGCTTTCATTTATCAAATTAATTTTATCACATTATATTTTTCCAATATATACTATTCAAAAAACAATAATCATTATTAATAAAACTCATTGAACTCATCTGTTAAAACAACTTGACTTAAAGTTCACTTTAAGAATTAAAGTAATCTTATTAAATCAAATATAAAGGAGTTAAAAAAATGGACGATCATAAAAGTGATGTGCAAGATGGTATTTTTGCTTTGGGTGAAAAGAATACTGCTTATCAAAAATATTTTAAGGGTCAAAGCTACCTGCAAAGTTTAGTTAGTGATCCTGATATTAATGTCAGCGTCTCAAATGTCAGTTTTGAACCCGGTTGTCGCAACAACTGGCACCAGCATATTGGCGGCTTTCAGATTTTGTTAGCAACAGCTGGTACGGGCTGGTATCAAGAAGAAGGCAAAGCGCCTCGTAAATTGCATCCTGGTGATGTAGTGGTCGTTCATGACAGTGTTAAACATTGGCATGGCGCAACTAAAGACAGTTGGTTTGCGCATATTGCTATCACTGCGGGAACACCCAAGTGGCTCGAAACAGTCACAGATGAAGAATATGGAAAATTGGAGGATTAAAAAATGAAAAAGCAAACAGCTGGTAGAGATAACTTAGGTGATTTTGCACCTAAATTTGCAGAATTGAATGATGATGTTTTATTTGGTGAAGTCTGGTCAAGAGAGGACAAGTTGTCTGCTCATGACCGTAGTTTAATTACTTGTGCCGCATTAATGGCACAAGGAGCTTTTCCTCAACTTAAATCACATATGATTATGGGCAAAAAGAACGGCATTACGAAAGACGAAATGGTCGAACTGATTACTCATTTGGCATTTTATTGCGGCTGACCGAAGGCTTGGTCTGCTTTTGATTTAGCAAAAGAAATTTTCACTGATTAAAACCTTTAATTTAAAGCAGCTGGCCTTTTTGAAGTGACACCCAAATTTAGGACAAATTTGGGGACTATTTTATGTCTAAAATCTATAGTCTTTAACGGTTTCTGCATCCCTAATTTTATGCTAACCTGTAGAAGTATTAATTAAAGAAATTACAGGAGCAAAAACCTATTATGAGTAAAAAAATTCTGATTTTACATACTGGTGGCACCATTTCAATGTCAGAAGATGAAAATGGAAAAATTAAGCCTAACAGTCAAAATCCCTTGGCTGACCTCTCTTTAAACGTTAATAATGATGTCCAGATAGTTACTGAAGAAATTTTCAACTTGCCTTCTCCTCATATGACACCAGAGCGCATGTTACAGCTCTCCTTGCGTATCCGCCAAGCTGAAGCAGAAGGCTTTTTTGGCGCAGTCGTAACTCACGGCACTGATACTTTAGAAGAAACAGCATTATTTTTAGACCTAACCATCTCCAGCAAAATGCCTGTCGTAGTAACCGGAGCCATGCGTTCTTCTAACGAAATTGGCAGTGACGGCCTGTACAATTTCAGGACTGCAATTATGGTAGCCAGTTCTGCTGCTTCCATCGGTAAGGGCGTTGTAGTAGTCATGAATGATGAAATTCATCCAGCCCGTTATGTCACCAAAACTCATACCACCAACGTAGCTACTTTTCGGACAGCCACTTTTGGTCCAATTGGCGTAGTTTCAGAAGGCCACGTCAATTACGTGCAAACAATTAACCCGCAGCAACATTTACCTATTGATCATGTCGTTGCAAATATCTATCTGGTAAAGGCCTATGCAGGAATGGGACCAGAAATTTTTCAAGCCTTGGATAAACCGACAACTAGAGGAATAGTGATTGAAGCTTTAGGTGCCGGCAACATGCCGCCACAAACACTGCCAGCACTGCAAAAATTGCTCGATAATAATATTCCGCTAGTTCTGGTTTCACGCTGCTTTAACGGTATCGCCGAACCAGTCTATGATTACGAGGGCGGTGGTGTTGGCTTAGCCAAAATGGGTATTATCTTCTGCCGCGGCCTTAATGGCCAAAAGGCCAGAATTAAACTCTTAGTTGGTTTAAGTGCTGGTCTGAAAAATGAGCAATTAAAGAAATACATTAATAATTAAATCAGCAATGAAGAGTCTGGGAAAAAACTCTAACTTAACTAAAAAGGCTGACAAATCACGTCAATAAAACGTTGATTTGTCAGTCTTTTTAAATTGTGAAATTTTTTAATTTAACTTCAAAGAGCACTTTTTTCCCAGGCTCTTTTCTTGCAAAAATTGGTAATTATTTGTAAAATGACCGTTGGTCATTATTGAATGAAAGGAGCACAAAATGTCATTATGTATGTCTTAACTCCCAGAGAAAAAGAAGCCAAAAAGCAGCTAATTGCGGCTGCTGCCAGTAAATTATTTCAAAAAAATGATTTTAACCAAATATCCATGGCGCAAATTGCACATGAATCAGGCGTAGCCAAAGGCACACTATTTAATTACTTTAAAACCAAAGAAAACATCTTTATGTATCTGCTGCTTTCTGGTTATCAAGACTACCTCAAAGAAGTACGCCAGCGTTTTCAAAAAACTGCAAGTATCACTTCTTGGAATGACTTTACTGCTTTTTTATTAGAACAAAATCACCTGTTAATACGTGAAAGGCCCGATTTATTGCGGCTTAACGCATTACGGGGGCCAATTTTAGAAGCAGTGGCTGACAGAGAACAAACTTTGGCCGGTCGAGAAAAACTATATGAAATAAACCAGCAACTGGGACAGGCGATTGCTGCAAGAATCACACTATTAAGCGTTAAACAGGCCAGTCACCTTTTTATTATTCAAAGCGCCATAATTAGCGGACTCATGAACATGATGAACTTGGACGAATTTCATCATGACCAGTTACCCGTTGATTTTAAGGGATTTCAAATTGATCTCGAACAGGAAGCCAATCAAATAATGTTGTTTTACTTACAAGGATTGCAACAAAAACTGGAGGGAAATAAATAAAATGAAACTCGCGAACATCAGAAATTTTGCCATAATTGCTCATATTGATCATGGTAAATCAACCTTAGCTGACAGAATTATGGAACAAACTGATACTGTGAGCAAAAGGCAGTTAAGTGACCAATTACTAGACAGCATGGAAGTTGAACAGGCTCATGGTGTAACAGTCAAATCAAGATCAGTGCGTAACTTTTATCAAGCAGATAACGGTCAGGAATACGAATACAATTTAATCGATACCCCAGGGCACGTTGATTTTTCTTACGAAGTTTCTAAAAGTCTGGCTGCCAGTGATGGTGCTATTTTACTGGTCGACGCAACTCAGGGTGTACAAGCACAAACCGTAGCCAACTTACGTTTAGCTTTAAAGCATAACTTGACCATCATTCCGGTGATTAATAAGATTGATAATGCGGCTGCTGACGTTGCGGCAACAGAAGCGCAAATTCGTGCGCTGCGTCCCGAATTCGCTGATGTGGATATTTTAAAAATTTCTGCTAAAACAGGAGAAAATGTTCATCAAGTATTAGAAGCAATTTACCAAAAAATCCCAGCTCCTCAGGGAAAACCCGATGCAGCACTTAAGGCACTGATTTTTGACTCGCAATACGATTCCTATCAGGGAATTATTGCGGACGTTAGACTAATTGACGGCACGTTAAAAAGCCAACAAAAACTGGAATTAATGCAGAACGGCAGCACATTTAATGCTCAAGCAGTGGGAATCTTCACGCCAGATATGAAGCCGGTAAAGGAATTAAATGCGGGAGAAGTCGGCTATCTTGTGACTGGGATTAAGGATGTTGCCAGCGTCCAGGTTGGCGATACCTTAACCGCTGCAGAAAATCCGACTAAAAATGCCATTCTCCACTTTAAGCCGGCGCAGTCAATGGTTTATGCCGGTTTTTATCCTAAAGGAAATACCAGCTATGAGGCTTTAAAACAGGCTATCAGTAAGCTTGCTCTCAATGATTCAGCCTTTCATTACACCCCGGAACAGTCTGAAGCACTTGATGCCGGCTTTCGTTGCGGCTTTTTAGGTATTTTTCATTTGCAAATAATCCAGGAGCGACTGCGCGATGAATATCATGTGGAAGTGTTGACGACCGCGCCCAATGCCACCTATCACGTTTACCTCAAGCAGCCTCAGCCTAAGCAAGAATACCTCACCATCACTAACCCAGCTAAATTTCCTGATTTTTCTGAAATTGACTACGTCACTGAATCCTACGTTAAGGCCGTAATTACCACGCCCAATGAATACTTGGGTGCTGTCATGAAATTATGTGACCAGCATTTTGGGGAAATGGTCAACTTGGACAACCAACAAGATTTAGTCACATTAACATACAAACTGCCGGTGTCTGAAATTGCCTATGACTTTTTCAATAGCCTAAAATCAATTACTCATGGCTTTGCGACTCTTGATACGGAATTTTTGGATTACGAACTAGTGGATGTAGTCAAAATTCAAATTCAGATTAACTATGCTGCTGTCGATGCTCTCGATATTATTGTGCCGCGGCAAAAAGCCGATTTAATTGCCCATAAATTAGTAAAAAAATTGAAGTATACTGTGCCGCGGCGTTTATACCCCATGCCTGTGCAAGCAATGGTGGAAAACAAAGCAATTGCCAGAGTTGACGTGCCACCTTTACGTAAAAATGCGGCTGTTAACGGTGAAAAAAGAAGTATTTCGAAGAAACAGCAACTTTTACGCAGACAAAGTTTAAACAAAAGACAAGCTGTTAAAAGTGATATTAAATTGCCGCAGAGCGTGTTCGATGCCATTTTAAATATTAATGAACCGGATTAGAAATTTTTCACCACCCATTTCAAGAAAAAGACAATCAATTATTTTTACGTAATTGATTGTCTTTCTTATTTTCAGCCTTGATAGATCTCTAACTTTACTGGCCCGATTAATCCAGCTAGTGGAATAATACCAAATTGGGATTCTGGATCTTGAATTTTAATAGCCAAGTTATTTACCGTATCAATTTCAATTTTATTTGGACCTACTTTTAAGAATGGTGTTATAGCAAAAGTTGAGTTTTGCTCAATTGTTCTTCCCACTAATCTGCCATTAACCTTTAGTTCAGCGACTTCACCGATTTGTCCTAGATTAATTAAAAACTCACCTGAAAGTTTAGCGATTGTTATAGTAGCTGAATAACTACTTTTGCCAGAGTAATTCTTAAAGCTTGGTAAAGAATTCACATCCCTTAAGTCAAAATTTTTGAAACACTGACCTGCAATTTTTAAATCCAGTTTGAAATTTCTTTTTCTTTAATTAGCGATTTAACCAGCCTACGATAAATATAGGTAAAAATAGGGCTTTGTCTCCCTTTGGAGCATGATAACGTTGCTTTCTAATTTTTAAATGTGGGAAAGTTATACTCCCCCTGTTTATTTTGGCCATTCTTAAGATAATCAATGTACAACATTACATCTTCACGATTTAAATGTTCAAGAGTATCAAGCCCAATATCGATATTATTTTAGTCTTACTAATTTCAGTATTACGTAGCTAAGTTGAAGAGCACCTAATTTTTGTTAAATATTGATATTTAGTTGTCTGAACAGATTCTTACCTAAGTAAAATTCTTTATAATATCTATTATACAAGATCAAGGGAAAAGCCACATTTGGTCAGACGAAGAAATTAAAAATAAGCAGTAGCGAAGCGGTTAAAATTAAAGCAAAAGCCCAAAAAGGCATAGAAATTGAAGTAGCACTCAAACAGTAGTACAATTAGAGTACTATTTGAGAGAGGCGAGATAGTCATGGCAGTTAAAGATAAAAAAAGAGTTCAAGTACAAATTGATAAAAACTTGGCTGAAAATACCGAAGCAGTTTTAAGTGAGTTGGGCCTAACACCCACCACGGCTATTAACATGCTTTATAAGCAAATCGTTGCAGATGGTGCTTTTCCCTTTAAGCCAACTTTAAGTGAAACAGAACGAGCAGAGTTACGTTTTTTAAAGGCCACTGAAAATACTCCAATAGTGGAGTTTAAAGACGCTAAAGAAGTTGCTAATTGGCTAAATGATCCAAATGAAGACTAATGACCTAATTAGCTTATACGTTAGTTATGTAGAAACTAATGGTGGTAAGCGTAGACCAGTATTAATTCGCAAGGTTTCGGCGCAAACAGTTGAAGCTTATAAAATTACCAGTAAGTACAAAAATAAATCGGCTTATATCAGGCAACAGTATTATCCAATTAAAGAATGGCAAGCTGCCGGTTTAATGAAACCCTCATGGGTCGATATTGGTAAGCTTTACCGCTTTCCCCAAAAAGGTTTAACCTTTAAGGGAATCGGTCATTTAAGTAAGCGAGATCAAAATGAAATTGCTGATTTTGCTATTGCTTTGAAATCCAAAAGAAAAGGCAAAAACTAAAGAACAAAACCGATCTGCCTAGTAATTGGACAGATCGGTTTTTAATATCTTTATGGCAAGATCACTCTGATAATATATTGCTCAGCATATGGCGGGTAGCCATGTTTTTTACTTAGTTCTTTTATTTCATTAATAATCTTGTTTGTACTAATGTTTTACTTTTTTCATTTTAAAAGCTATATTAGTAGCTTTAAGCATTGAAATGTCGTTTAATACAATTTCTTATAAGGAATCAATTCCTGGAAAAAACTATACTTTGCACGGTATTGCTATAGTAGAAAATGTAAAAATTAATTTTTAGACAAAAAGATAAATCAAGTATTTCTTTTGGAAAAGACTTGATCTATTTTTTCCAAAATTAAAAGAACATGCTGACAATATGGTCGGCAACTTGACGCTTCTGTCAAAATTCACAAATAAACTGTAACTACAAAAAAATTCCTAACCGTGAAAGTTAGGAATTTTATTTTGCAGTTTAAAATTAGTCGTCTAATTTTTCTTTGTTAGTGACATTCAACTTGTCATCAAAGGTGTAAACTACTGGTTCACCGGTCTTCATTTCCAAGTTCATAATATCAGCATCAGAAATGTTTTCGATGTACTTAGTCAAAGCACGAAGTGAATTACCGTGAGCTGCAATAATAACGTTCTTGCCAGCTAACAGGTCTGGAGCAATGTGGTCTTCCCAAAATGGCATAACTCTTTCCAAGCAAACCTTTAAGTTCTCAGTCCGAGGAATGATGTGGGGGTCAAGATCGGCATAACGACGATCATGAACTTGGCTATATTTAGAGTCATCCTCAATCTTTGGTGGCAAAACATCATATGAACGACGCCAAATGTGAACTTGTTCATCACCGTATTTGTCAGCAGTAGCCTTCTTGTTTAAGCCTTGCAAGCCACCGTAATGCCGCTCGTTTAATCTCCAGCTCTTAGTTTCGGGAACCCAAAGTTGGCCGCTTTCTTCCAAAGCATAGTGTAGAGTCTTAATAGCACGAGTTAAAACAGATGTATAAGCTTGATCGAACTGCAGACCATGTTCCTTAATTAACTTACCTGCGTTCTTTGCTTCTTCAACGCCTTTTTCTGATAAATCTACATCAATCCAGCCAGTAAATTTATTTTCAAGGTTCCATTCACTTTGTCCGTGACGAATCAAAACTAATTTTGACATGAAATATCTCCTTTGCAAATTAAATGTTTCACTTACTATTTTACACATTTACATTTTGTTTTCATAGGGTTTAGGACTAAAAATCATTTTTTAAATTCAAGTTTTACGATACAATAGATATAATGATGATTATAAGAAAAGGGAATATCTAACTCACTATGAAATTCAAAAAAATATTAATGGGCTTGAGCCTAGTTGCAGCGCTAGTTGCAGGTGGATGCTCCAAGCAGAAAAAGCAAAGCGAACCAATTCTAACTAAAAGCCAAGTAATCAAATGTTCACAGAAATCATTTAAGAGCGGCCAAGCTAAGCAGATCGTAACCCTTGGTACCGATACTTCTAAGCAAGTTGTTGCTACGACTGCTCTTTTTGGTGGCAATCCTACCGTATTTCAACTTAACTACCAAACGCAAGCTAAAGGTAAAACACAATCTTCGCAAGAATGGGTTGATAATTCCAATCACGTTTATATTAATGGCTCAAGTGACTGGTATAAAGCTGATTTTAACAAAATAACCGGACATACTTACGCTGATTTACTTGATTCTATAGTTAATAATTCTATGCTGATGGACCCACCCAAAGCTCTTACTAACGCTTATAAAATGACCAGAAAAGGTCATACTTATACATTAACGGCATCTATCAAAGACCAGAAAACGATGAAAGATGCATTAGATCCGATATTTACTACCAATACTCAAAGTCCCAAGCAAAAAACCATCTATCACAAATTAGTCAAAATGAGCAAAATTAAAGGTATGACTGCAAAACTTGTGGTTAAAAATAAAAAGATGTATAGCTTTGAATATCTAGTTAAGGTTAAAGTAAATAAACTAATGCAGTTTAGTGCTGGACAGAGTTATGGCAACATGGGCAGCAAAGACTTCTTAAAGATCCCTACCAATGCCCTTAATGCTAAACCACTGCCTAAAACAAACAAAAAGAAAAAATAGCTTTAAATAAAATATAACGGTAACCTCGAAACGAGAAATTTCGGGGTTTTTATTTATTTAAGACCCCTAAGATAATTCTTTGACCAGAGACAAAACCAAGACTTGCAAATTTAGGGTTAATTAATTCATCAAAAACCTGTTTTTTTAAGCCTAATTTATGTAAAAAATTAAAAAATCATACTCTCTGAAGTTAACCCCTAGAATTGGACGTTAACATTAATTCATGTTTGCTAAGGCCGTATTCCGATATTCAATCGGGGTG
>NZ_JBVOWJ010000020.1:1565-3076 GCF_058139575.1 Lactobacillus sp. VURO6/B1 (VP7)
TCCATCGACTACGCCTTTCGGCCTTGCCTTAGGTCCCGACTTACCCTGGGCGGACGAGCCTGCCCCAGGAAACCTTAGTCTTTCGGCGGACAGGATTCTCACCTGTCTTGCGCTACTCATACCGGCATTCTCACTTCTAAACGCTCCACTTATCTTCTCAGTTAAGCTTCGCCGCATTTAGAACGCTCTCCTACCACGTGCATTACTGCACATCCACAGTTTCGGTACTATGCTTAGCCCCGGTAAATTTTCGGCGCAGCGTCACTCGACTAGTGAGCTATTACGCACTCTTTTAATGATGGCTGCTTCTGAGCCAACATCCTAGTTGTCTACGCAACTCCACATCCTTTTCCACTTAGCATAGATTTGGGGACCTTAACTGGTGATCTGGGCTGTTTCCCTTTCGACTACGGATCTTATCACTCGCAGTCTGACTCCAGTGCCTCGATCTCTGGAATTCGCAGTTTATCTGAATTCAGTAACCCCTGACGGGCCCTTCGTCCAAACAGTGCTCTACCTCCATGATCGTCCTGGCACCAGGCTAGCCCTAAAGCTATTTCGGAGAGAACCAGCTATCTCCAAGTTCGTTTGGAATTTCACCGCTACCCACAACTCATCCCCGCAATTTTTAACTTACGTGGGTTCGGTCCTCCAGTGCGCTTTACCGCACCTTCAACCTGGTCATGGGTAGGTCACTTGGTTTCGGGTCTACGTCAACTAACTTCTGCGCCCTCTTCAGACTCGCTTTCGCTCCGGCTCCGTCTTTTCTGACTTAACCTCGCTAATTAACGTAACTCGCCGGTTCATTCTACAAAAGGCACGCCATTACCCGTTAATGGGCTTTGACTATTTGTAGGCACACGGTTTCAGGTTCTCTTTCACTCCCCTCCCGGGGTTCTTTTCACCTTTCCCTCACGGTACTGGTTCACTATCGGTCACAATGTAGTATTTAGCCTTGCGAGATGGTCCTCGCTGCTTCAATCGGGATTCCTCGTGTCCCGACCTACTCAGGATCCTGCTCAGCGCGCTTCGGATTTCGCTTACGGGGCTCTCACCCTCTCTGGCTTACCTTCCCAGATAATTCTGCTATCCTTTGCGCTGCCTTATCGCAGTCCTACAACCCCAAATGATAAATCATCTGGTTTGGGCTCTTTCCTTTTCGCTCGCCGCTACTAGGGAAATCGATCTTTCTTTCTCTTCCTGCAGCTACTTAGATGTTTCAGTTCACTGCGTCTTGCCCCAGCCGGCTATCTATTCACCGCCTGGTAATGCATCTGCATGCATTGGGTTCCCCCATTCGGATATCTCCGGATCGCTGCGTACTTACCGCTCCCCGAAGCCTTTCGTGGTTCGTCACGTCCTTCTTCGCCTCATTGTGCCTAGGCATTCACCGTGCGCCCTTCTTTACTTGACCTTACTCAAGATACTCTCTCGGTCGCTCTTTGGCAATCTCTTCTCTTTTGATTGTTTCTCGGTTTTTTCTTGGATTATATTCAGTTTTCAATGTACTA
>NZ_JBVOWJ010000021.1:0-4342 GCF_058139575.1 Lactobacillus sp. VURO6/B1 (VP7)
ACCTGTCCCTTTTTTCAACTTTGTCCTGTTGGTTCGCTTGATAACGGAAAAGACCTCCGGGCTAATCTTTTAACTCGCAGGTCTTTTTAACTTCATCTCTTGAATTTTTAAGTATTTTTGTTATACTTAATTCAGTTGATGAAGCTAATCTTTAGACCGTGTCAAAGTGCTAGAAGATTAGTTTTTTTCATGCCCTGATACTTTGTTATTTACTAGGTATCAGGGTATTTTTATTTGCGTTAATAGATTAATATTAACATAAATTCATTGAATTCTTTCAAAAAATTTTAAATTAATAAATTTAAATGTTGAAAATTATTTTTATTGCCACCAATGTTTTTTAACCACTGGTTGCTCTAATAATCTTTTATTCTGTTCGTTAGTGGTCAAATTTAATTGCTGTTGCTGATCTAATAGCTTATGTAGTTCACTTATTTGTTGGTTAGATTTTTCAGCTAATTGTGCTATTTGCTTATCTTTACTTTGTCTTAAATTTTCTTTTTCAATAACAAGTTTTTGTATCTGTTGCTCTTTAATATTTATTTTTTCCGTTAATTGTTTAATTTGATTTTCAAGCTCATCTGTTCGACTGTTTAGGCTAGACAAAATAGTGTTAATCATTTTACTATCTATATGTTTAGCACTATTTGTATTATGCTTGACAGAAATTTCTGCGTAGTATTGTTTAATATTTTTAACTGCTTGATCATCGAAAATATACTGTCCTAAAGCACTCTTTTTAGGTTTTTTATTATCGTCTAGTTTTGCTATTATTTGGTATAGCCTTGCTCTACTTAAGCCTAACTCATTAACTAGCTCTTTGGCTGTAATATTACTCATGTGTTTGCTATCTCCTATTTACATTAATGTCTAGTATTTGTTAACCATTTGGCATTATATTAGCATTAAATAAATCGGAAAAAGTAAAAAAATGCAATTATTATCAGTATCATATCCACACATGAATTAAGCAAAAAAAGGAGTACACCACTTAATACTAATCCGTAAAAAATCATGGTGGTCAAAACTATCTTGAAAGTGTTATACTCTATTTAGCATATAACAAATAAAACATTGCCGTGCGTGGCAATGTTTTTAATACTATTGGTTATCACACGATAATTTACTTTCGTGTGTTTTTTTGTAGTAAATTAGTTCTTTTCCAAATAAAATTATATTTAAAAAAACCATGGTGGGCCAATTCTAAATGGATTTTTAGTCATCTTTTTAGTCATATTGATTTCTCCTTTCTAACGTTTTTTAATTATATTATTTTATAAAGTGTTGATTTTAAATTTTATCAGCACTCTAATCTGTAATTACCTGATGTCTGATTTTTCGTCGTTTCTTACAATAAATTAGTTCTTTTCCAAATAAAGTTAAATTTAAAAAAACCATGGTGGGCCAATTCTAAGTGGATTTTTAGTCATCTTTTTAGTCATATTGATTTCTCCTTTCTAACGTTTTTAATTATATTATTTTATAAAGTGTTGATTTTAAATTTTATCAGCACTCCATCTGTAATTACCTGATGTTTGATTTTTCGTCGTTTTTTTTCATCCTTGTTACTTAGCTGTGAATGATAACGACCCAACCAAAAGTTGATGTATTCATGTTTTTATCTCCTTTCTTCATTTTATTTCTAATTACTTGTTACTTAGCTGTGAATGATAACGACCCAACCAAAGGTTGATGTATTCATATTTTTATCTCCTTTCTTTATTTTATTTCCAATTACTTATTACTTAGCTGTGAATGATAACAACCCAACCAAAAGTTGATGTATTCATATTTTTATCTCCTTTCTTCATTTTATTTCCAATTACTTGTTACCTAGATGTGAATGATAACGATTCAGTCAAAAGTTGATGTACTTCATCTCCTTCTGTTTTAAACTTTGTAGCTTAAGTATATTTTCGATTTAACAGAAAATAATAAAAAAGTCGTATTTGAATTTTAAATATCAAATACGACTTTTTTTAATTTTTCCCATATTTATCTAGAATACCTTTCATGTCTTTGCTGTACTCCGGCATGCCTAACGAACTAATATGATCAATTGCCATTCGAGCTTTATTTAAATACTCATCCTTTCTTTCATAGTGATAATTCACTATATTTTTAAGTATAAAAATGCAGTTTTTATAAAAAAACAAGTTCGGTTTAGTACTAATTTGATCAGCTGCCTGAATAAAGAATTTTGTTTCTTTATATCTACCTTTCTCAATACACATAAATAACACGTTTATCTCTATTCCTAATATTGTTTCTTGAACATTCGAACTCCCAGAATGGCAAAATTGCGTGATCACTCGCCGACTTATTAACAAGTTGCTATCGAGATCATAAAATGGCATCAAGTTACAATACAAATCTAATTTATTTTCGTCAAAATTAGAAATATTAAAAATCTTTTCTTTCAACTTACTTCGTTCTTTTTCATCAAGATCTTCTACGTGATTACCAACTAAAGCTATAAGTGCATCTATAAATAGCAACTGATCTTCTTTATCAGCTATTTCGCTATTTGCAATGACATTTTTAATATCCTTAAGCTGATCCTTATCATTATGATAAAACGCTTCATTAATTGCCTCGCCAATATCTCTGTTTTCGTCATATTTTACCTTATCTTCTTGACTAAGCTTGCCAAAAAATTCCCACAATTTAATGTTATTAGCACGCAGTAATGCAATCAAATCCTCAGCTGTAATTCTATGCTGATCTTTTTCAACTTTTGAATAATATGATGTACTAATCGTATCACCAGCCCATTCTTTTTGAGTTTTCAAACTCTCAATTCGATATTGCTTTAGCAATTGTCCTATTGTCATTAGTGACCCTCCTTAATTTCTTTCGAATTTGGCGTTTAACATTCAAATACGACATTTTTGATATTCCTTATTATAACCACGTTATAACTTAATATATAAAATATTTAATTTAGGAGTTATAAAATTATGGACATTTTTATAAAGAACAAGGATTATAGAAAATTTACAATCGCCAGTTTTTTATCTGGTGCAGGCAATATTTTGTTTTACTTAGCACTTATTACTTATGCAAGTAAATTAAGAAATTACGCCTTGGCTATTTCATTGATTTCAATTTCAGAATCAGTACCTCAAATTTTTCAAGTTTTTAGTGGATATTTAGCTGATCGTACAAAAAACAAATTCAAGCTAATGGTTTGGTTAGCTGCTATACGCTTTGGACTCTATCTAATCGTCGGATTACTTTTCGCTAGTGGATTTGCTGGCTGGAACCTAGTTTTAACTGTTATTGGCATTAACTTAGTATCGGATATTGCTGGCTCATACTCTGGTGGCCTTCAAACGCCTCTAATTGTTAACATTGTCGGAAATGATGAAGTTGCTGAAGCTGAAGGATTTGTTAGTGGGATCAACGGTATTATCAATATGATTGCACAATTCATTGGTTCTGGTTTATTACTTTTCATGTCTTATTCCAGCTTAGCAATCTTCAATGCCTTAACATTTCTAGCGGCAGGTGCCCTTTTTGCCAGCGTCGGCCGTAATTATTACAAGACTCGTCCCCAAGAAGCAACTACTTCAGTTAATGAAAAAGGATTCTTTAAAACAATTGCTTTGTCATTCAAACAAGTAAAAAAAGCAAAGGGATTGTTATCAGTCGTTCTAGTAATTGCTTTATTAAATGGAGTTTTAGGATCAATTGAACCTTTAATTTCAATCGTAATCGCTGGTAATAAGTCCTCTATGGTCATTGGAACATACAGTTTTACGATTGCCCTAATAGGAGCTGTAATGACTGCTGGTATGGCACTTGGTAGCATTGTAGGCACAAAATTATTCAAGAACATGTCATTATTCACTATTGCAATTATTTCAACAGCTTTAAGTATCGCAGTTATTGGTACAATGCTCATTAAAAATATTTTCATTTGTCTGCCTATCATGGCAAGCCTTGCAATATTTATTGGTACGGCTAGTCCTAAATTAACACAGTGGCTTGTTGAAGCAGTCGACCAAAACATTTTGTCATCAACTATGGGAATGCTTAACACAATTTTAATAGTGACTGCGCCAGTTATGACAACTATTTTTACTACAATTACTGCTTCTTTCGGCATTACTATCGCATTAACACTATTATGTATAACTTGTTTAATTATTTTAGCAACAATAGTCGGGGTAGCCTATTCTACTAATAAAAATGCAGCCATTAATGAAGCATAACTATAAACAAATTTATTACATTTATCTGTCCTTAATTTATACCAAAGCAAAATAATTCCATATATACCAAAGCAACTTAACATAATGTACATTAAGCGAAGTTGCTACGAAACCTAGTGCTACAA
>NZ_JBVOWJ010000022.1:0-3984 GCF_058139575.1 Lactobacillus sp. VURO6/B1 (VP7)
ACTGTATTGCTACCATTACTGCTATTTAATCCTGAACCATTTGAATCACTGGAACCGTTTGGAGTGATAGAACCATTAGAGTTGCTAGAACTGTTAGAGTTGTTAGAACTGTTAGAGTTGTTAGAACTGTTAGAGTTGTTAGAACTGTTAGAACTATTCGAACTCTCAGAGGTGTTGGAAGCGTTAGAACCAGTGGAGCTATCGGAGCTGTTAGAACCATTAGAGCTGTTAGAGCTGTTAGAACCGTTAGAACTATCAGAGCTGTTGGAACCATTAGAGCTATCGGAGCTGTCAGAACTGTTAGAACTATCAGAGCTGTTGGAATCGTTAGAGCTGTTGGAGCCATTAGAGCTATCAGAGCTATCGGAGCTGTTGGAACCATTTGAACTATCAGAGCTGTCAGAGCCATTAGAGCTGTTAGAACTATTGGAACCATTAGAGCTGTCAGAACCGTTGGAACCATTTGAGCCATCAGAGCTATCAGAACTGTCAGAACCGTTAGAACTATCAGAGCTGTTGGAACCATCAGAACTATTAGAGGTCTCAGAACCGTTAGAACCATTTGAGCCATCAGAGCTATCAGAACTGTCAGAACCGTTAGAGCTGTCAGAACTGTTGGAGCCATTTGAGCTATCAGAGCTATCAGAATTCTCAGAACCGTTGGAACCATCAGAACTATTAGAGGTCTCAGAACCGTTAGAGCTGTCAGAACTGTTGGAGCCATTTGAGCTATCGGAACTGTCAGAACCATTTGAGCCATCAGAGCTATCAGAATTCTCAGAACCGTTAGAACCATTTGAGCTGTCAGAGCTATCAGAGCCTTCGGAACCGTGAGAGCCGTTAGAACCACTGGAGTCATTACCCTTACCAGCATTACTCTTTTCATATCCAAAGGTAACAGTTTGAGGATCATTAGTAAACTTTAGTTTACTCAGCGCATCTTCATATTTATCTGTGGTATATTTGTTGCCATTAATTTCAACGTAGGCAAGTTTATAGGTAGGCAACTTTCTGGCTGTGATTGGGATAACCACGTCATTACCAGCAATACCGAATTGATAATCGTTTGGCGAGAGTTTGGCAGTTTTATCGTCTTCAAATTGATAATTAATGGTAATACCGCAAGGATTTGGAATTTTATTGATATTAACATACACATCATAATCCTTACTGCCATCATAATTTTTCATTAAATCAGCACCAGTCCACGAATGAACTCTAGGCTGAAGACCACCGTTGTCTTTATTAACTCCCATGTTAACCCAGACATCTTCTTCTTTGCCATCATGATTGTTGCCTAAACCACCGTCCCAATAATTATCGACTATTGTCAAATCATTTCTTCTGCCTAGTATAAGCACTTCAAGAGATGGAAGATCGCTAAGCATATCACCAATAGTTGATGAATTTTTCATATCGAAACTACTAAGATCAAGTTTTGCTAGTTTATCACAGCCTTGAAACATGTCAATATAATCAGAAACTTTTCTGGTATTAAAGTTGTGTAGATCCAAACTGGTTAAATTTGAACATTGCCAGAACATTTTTAACATATCACTCACAGCTGCCGTGTTAAAGTTAGTGACATCTAAACTTGGTAAAGACTCACAATAAGCAAACATATTCGTCATGTCACTTACTTTGGCAGTATTAAAATGACTAACATCTATTGCAGTTAATTTAATACATTCATCAAACATGTAACTCATATCAAGGACGTTTGCAGTATCAAAATGACTGACATCAACACTAGTTAATGAATGACAATCTTCAAACATGTATTTCATGTCAATAACGTTAGAGGTATTGAAAAGAGAAGGACTAAATTTTATACTTGCTAATTTTTTGTCGTAGTAAAACATCCAGCTCATATCACGGACATTTTTAGTATCAAAATTGCTTAAGTCTAAAGTAGTTAAGTTACCACAGCCACTAAACATTCTTTTCATACCAGCACGAGATAGTTTTTCAGGAACATTTCCGACATTTGCAGTATCAAATTTAGACAAATCAAGTGAAGTTACTTGTGAGCAGCCATCAAACATTTCTGTCATGTCTGTGACTTTGCTAGTATCGAATTTGGATATTAATTTGTTTATACTATCAGTAGTAATTGCGATATCACCAGAAAACATGTCACTCATGTTAGTAACATTTGCAGTAGTAAAATTATCAGAGGCGATAATGTTTGTCAATTTGCCAGAACTTTGGAACATGTTGGCCATATTAGCTACTTTAGCAGTATTAAACTTTGATAAGTCTAACTCAGTTATGTTCTTACAACTGCTAAACATTCCCTTCATATTTTGGACACTATCGGTAACAAAGGTAGTCGGCAGATTTAATTTAAGCAAATTAACACAAGTACCAAACATATATGACATATCTGTCACTTTAGACGTATCAAAGCTTGAAACGTCTAACTTAAGAAAACTTTGACAATAATAAAACATATATGCCATGTTTTCAACATTAGAAGTATTAAATTTGCTTACATCAATAGATGAAACTTGACTACAGTTATCAAACATGTATGACATGTCTGTTACTTTATCCGTGTTAAAAGTAGCTGGGAATGTAAAACTATGAAGTCCCACACAGCTTTCAAACATATGCGCCATGTTTGTGACATTTGAAGTATCAAAGTGAGATAAATCTAACTTAGTTAAAGATGCGTCACTATCAAACATGTATGACATGTTTGTCACTTTTGTGGTTTTAAAAGAAGTTGAACCAGATAAATCGATATTCGTTAGTTTTTTATTTTTACTAAACATGTTTTCCATGCTGGTAACATCAGTAGTATCAAGATTATCTAACCCCTTGATGGTTTCTAATGCCCCAAGACTAGTAAACAGATCATTTGCAGACCCAATAATTTTTAGTTTTCCAGTGATATCAATTTCTTTAATGTCAGCGGCTAACACTGGATTTTGTCCATTTAAGTTGTAGTATAGGCTAATAGAATGATTATCACTGTTATCGATTGTGCCACCACTAATTTTTAATATATCACCTTCATCATTGAAACTGATATCTATTCCTTGCCATTTAGTTGGGAAACTTTCCCTAGTAGCTTTAGCAGGATCAAATTGTGCAGAGCCGGCTTCTTGCTTTTCAGCTTTTGCATCGTTTGTGGTGCTTGGATCGCTGGTATTGCCTGTGATTGCATCTTGATTACTGCCACCATCTTGATTGCTATTAGCACCATCTGGATTCTGTTCAGTTTCTGGTGCGCTGCTTGCAGCGCTTGTGTTAGCTTCGCTGCCAGCAGGGTCATCATCAGCTGCTTCGCCTTCCGTTTCTGAACCAGTTTCACTTTGATAGTTCAACTTGGTCTTGACTGCTCTTTTCGCAGTCTTCTTGGTGGCTCGAGTGCCATTCTGATTAGCTGCCTTGACCGTCTGGGGCTTGGCATTAATTAAGCCTAAAGCAGCTGCGGCCACGCCGCCGAGCAATATTTTTTCTCCTTGCTTGTTAGCATTCTTATGCGTATTCATAAAATTCCTCTTTTAAACTGCATACTAATTAGGATGTTTTTTATTTGTCAGAATTTATTTAGTCTTTCTTGCGCTCAAGCCAAGCAGCACCTAGAGCAGTGGCTAAGGCCAAACCGCCTAGGGCCAGCATGGCCAAACTATTGTGCTTCTCGGTACCAGTTTGTGGCAAGGCATCAGTTCTGCTGTCTTGATCCAGCTTGCCTTTTTTGTTTAGTTTGTGGTCAGCAGCTGCCAATTTAGCAGGGCGGTTAGCCTGATGCTTGTTGGCTGTGAGGCCTTTGATTGATTTGGCAGGTGCTTTCTTGCTCTGCTTATTTGCATGAAGGCCTTTGCTTGCTTTCTTAGGAGCATTCTTTTTCTTGGCCTTTTTGCTGCTTGGAATTGGAGTCGGCTCATTGTCAGTCGGCGTCTGGTTTCCAGCTGGGGCAGGGGTGGAATTATTGGTTTGGCCATCATTCTTGCTGTAAACGTAGGTCACGCTTTG
>NZ_JBVOWJ010000023.1:0-3970 GCF_058139575.1 Lactobacillus sp. VURO6/B1 (VP7)
CTAAAGCCACTCGTGATAGTAGCAATACCATCTCAAGCACTTGGGAAGATATACCTGTCACGTTTAATAATGGCGTACTATCAATTGGTGAAGAAGGCAAAAGCTATACAATAATTAATTCAGACGATAAAAATATTAGCATTAAAAACAATATCAGTAATGTTGCTGGAACTGATATTACAGAAATTGATATTAATGCTCCCATTGCCATTATTGGGTCAGCTCAATCGCTCTTCTCTTATCTTAACTTTACTAAAATTAATGGCTTAGATAAACTGGATACATCAAAAGTAACAAACATGTCAAACATGTTTTTCGATTCTCCAAAAATAGTTTCTTTAGATCTATCCAATTTCGATACTGCCAATGTTACCAATTTTAATATGATGTTTGTTGCTGACAGAAGTCTTGAAAGTGTAGGTTTATCTAGTTTTTCCATTAAAGATAATGCTACAGCACAGAGTATGTTTAATCTTTGTGCAAACTTGAAAAAATTAGTTTTAGGCAAGAACTTTCAATTTACGCCAAGCAATGGTAAGCCAAACAATTCCCTCAATTTGTCAGGTACTTGGGTAAACATGGGTGAAGGCGATGGTTCTCTGACCAAGGGTACTAATCAATGGTCTTCAGCTGATTTAATGACCAATTACCAAGGTGATAGAGACCATGACACTTATGTTAGATATACCGGCGGCACCGTTACTGTTCATCGCCAGGATGAAGATGGCAAGCAGCTAGTTGATCAAGATGGTAAGGAAATTCCTGATGAAAAACTTTTCGGCAACATTTCAGACCCAGTAACTGTTGACACCAGCAAAGAATTTGCTGGCTACAAGTTCAAAGAAAATCAAAATCCTGCTGTCACAGCTTTTATTTCTGATCCACAAACTGTCACTCTAGTTTATTCTAAGAGTAAAACGGATAATACTACTATCTCAAGTACTTGGGAAGATATACCTGTCACGTTTAATAATGGCGTATTATCAATTGGTGAAAAAGGCAAAACCTATACCATAAATAATTCAGACAATAAAGATATTAGCATTGGTAGCAACATCGACAATGTTTCTGGAACTGACATTGCAGAAATTGATATTAATGCTCCCATTGCCATCATTGGATCAGCTGAGATGCTTTTTTTTAGACTCACGAATCTTAACACAATCAATGGCTTAGATAAACTAGATACTTCTAAAGTAACGAGTATGCTACGGATGTTTTTTGGCTGTGAAAAAATGACTTCTTTAGATCTCTCAAGTTTTGATACTACCAATGTGACCAGCTTTAATGTAATGTTTTCTGGCGATCCCAACCTAACTAGCGTAGACCTATCTAGTTTTACTGTTGCAAATGATGCCACAACGATGGGAATGTTTGTATTAACCAATAATTATACTTCCAGTTTGACCAAGTTGATTTTAGGTAAAGGGTTTAAATTCACTACAAGAAATGGTAGACCCAACAATTCACTTCAACAGCCAGGAACTTGGGTAAACATGGGGGAAGGCGATGGCTCTCTGGCCAAAGGTACTAATCAGTGGTCTTCAGCCGATTTCATGACTAAGTACCAAGGTGATAGAGACCACGACACTTACGTTAGATATACTGGTGGCATCGTTACTGTTCATCGCCAAGATGAAGAAGGCAAGCAGCTAGTTGATCAAGATGGCAAGGAAATTCCTGATGAAAAGCTCTTTGGCAATATTTCCGATCCAATAACTGTTGACACTAGCAAAGAATTTGCTGGTTACAAGTTCAAAGAAAACAAGAATTCTGATATAAAAGCATTTATCTCTGACCCGCAAGATATTACCTTGGTCTACTCTAAGACTAAAACTGATAATACTTGGGAAGGTGTTCCTTACACCTTTAATAATGGTGTCTTATCGCTAGGCGAAAAAGGCAAAGACTATTTAATTGACAACTCCGCCGAAAAAGAAATTGGCATTAATAATAATATAAGTACTATAAATACTGATAATATTAATGATATAGATATTTTGGGAAAAATAACAATTAATGGGCCAGCTGATTCATTATTTGATACTCTTCCTAATTTAACTCAAATTAACGGCTTAAATAACCTCATTACTTCAGATGTCACTGACATGAGCTACATGTTTGCCAATTGTCCAAAATTAGTTTCATTAGATCTCTCAAGTTTTGATACTAGCAAAGTTGCATTCTTTTCTTCTATGTTTTATGCAGACACCAACTTATCTAGCATAAACTTATCTAGCTTTATAATTACTGATGATGCTGTAGATTATAGTTTGTTTGATTCATGTACAAATTTAACTAAATTAGTTTTAGGTAAAGGAATTAAATTCACTACAACGAATGATCTACCAAATGATTCACTTCAACAACCAGGTACCTGGGTAAACATGGGTGAAGGAAACGATTCCTTGACTAAAGGTACTAATCAGTGGTCTTCAGCTGACTTAATGACTAATTATCGAGGTGACAGAGACTATGATACTTACGTTAGATATACTGGTGGCACCATAACCATTCATCGCCAAGATGAAGAAGGCAAGCAGCTAGTTGATCAAGATGGTAAGGAAATTCCTGATGAAAAACTTTTCGGCAACATTTCAGACCTGGTAACTGTTGACACCAGCAAAGAATTTGCTGGCTACACCTTCAAAGAAAATCAAAATTCTGATGTAAAAGCATTTATATCTGACCCACAAGATATTACTTTGGTCTACTCTAAGAATAAAACTGATAATACTAGTGACAACACTTCTGATAGTTCCAATAGTTCTAACAGCTCTAATAGCTCTGATAGCTCCGATGGTTCCGACGGTTCTGACAGTTCCGATGGTTCTAATAGCTCCGACAGTTCTGATAGTTCTAATGGTTCTGATAGCTCCGACAGTTCCGATAGCTCTAATGGCTCTGACAGTTCCGATGGCTCTGATAGTTCCGATGGTTCCGACGGTTCTGACAGTTCCGATGGTTCTAATAGCTCCGACAGTTCTGATAGTTCTAATGGTTCTGACAGCTCCGACAGTTCCGATGGCTCAAATAGTTCTAACAGCTCTGACAGCTCTAATAGCTCTAATAGTTCTAATGGTTCCAACAGCTCTGATAATTCCAACGGCTCCAATGCTTCCAATACTGCTGGTTCAATTGTTAACAGCCCTGCAGCTATAGCACCTGCAGTCACAGTTCATTATCAAGATGAATATGGCAACACTGTTGCTCCTGATCGCGTAATCCAAGGCCGGATTGGTGATGGCTATACGACTGGTGCCGAGACTGTTTCCGGCTATACATTAAAGACCCGGCCTGATAATGCGACTGGTTTCTTCATCAACAGTCCGCAAAGCGTGACCTACGTTTACAGCAAGAATGATGGCCAAACTAATAACTCCACTACTACTCCAGCTGGAAACCAGACGCCGACTGACAATGAGCCGACTCCAATTCCGACCAGCAAGAAGAACAAGAAAAAGAAAGCACCTGCCAAATCAACCAAAGGTTTCACAGCTAACAAGCATCAGGCTAACCGCCCTGCTAAACTGGCAGCTGCAGCCCGCAAATTAAACAAGACTGCTAGCTCTGACCCACAAAAAGGCAAGCTAGATCAAGACAGCAGCACTAATGCATTGCCGCAAACTGGTGCCGAGAAGCACAACAGTTTGGCCATGCTGGCCCTAGGCGGTTTGGCCTTGGCCACTGCTCTAGGTGCTGCTTGGCTTAACCGTAAGAAAGACTAATTAAATTCTGACAAAAAGAGTCTGGGAAAAAACTCTAACCTAACTAAAAAGGCTGACAAATCACGTCAATAAAACGTTGATTTACCGGTCTTTTTATATTGTAAAATTTTTTTATTTAACTTCAAAGAGCACTTTTCCCAGACGCTTTTCGGTTTAGCTTAGCTCAGTTTGACTTTTGCCTAAGCCAGCCATATACTAAACCTATATTAATATGCAGTTTAGAAGAGGAATTATATGAATAC
>NZ_JBVOWJ010000024.1:0-3913 GCF_058139575.1 Lactobacillus sp. VURO6/B1 (VP7)
CAGCCGGTAATCGTTTGCGGCTTTGACTCATAGGTGCTGCCGAAAGTGCCGGACAGGTGGACCGGCTCAGCCAGGTCTTTTCCTTTTTCGTCTTGGAAGAAGACGGTGACGTTGCTTTCTGCATCAGGCTCGTAGACAAAGACAACGTTTTGCTCAGTCAGGTCATCAGAATATAAAATTTCTGTAGAGTACTGACCAGCAGCGTTTGGATCGAAGTCAACCTGCTTCCCGTTAATCGAAATTTTAATGAGAGTATAGCCTTTTATCTCATCAGCTGTTACCGTGGTAGACTTTTTAGAAGTAACACTAGTTACAAAATCATCTTTTAAAGTTTTTCCGTTCAGGTCATGATAAGAAACAGTGAGCGTCTGAGACTTTATTTGTTCTTTTCCAAAAACAAAAGTAACATCTTGATTAGCGCAAATATCAGGTCCGTCATCATTAATTAATAGTTTGAAATCCACGATATCTTCAGCTGAACCAGGTGTAACTTCGCTTCCGTTTATGAAAATCTTCTTCAAAGTGTAATCAGTAATATTTGCATTCTTATAACAGTCAAATTCTTCAGGAGCTTTAGGTTGTGTTCCTATTTCACCGATCTCAACAGTATCAGGTACAATTTTGCCATTCTGATCAGTAACCTGGTTACCGTTCTCATCACGAAAATGAACAAAAACTGGATTTGCTATGGTTGATATAAAGGTATCAGAAATGTTACTACTGTTATAATTTTTTTCAACCTGTTTTGAAGTCCAATTTTCTTTACCTGCTGGGTTATTAATACTTCCAGATCCTAAGCTGTTCCAGTGCGCTTTATTCTGAAAATCGGAAAGACCAATTTTATTATCCTTTCCTAATTTCAATACTTTTAAGCTTTCCAAGGTAAGTAACATTCCCGCGACGTTTGACGTGTTAGCCATATTAAAGCTGTGAATATCTAAGTACCTTAAATTAATACAATTGTGAAACATGTTGTACATGCGTGTCACTTTGACAGTATTAAAGTTTGATAAATCTAATTTAAGCAACATTGTTGAATCGGAAAACATTTCCGACATATCTGTTACTTCTGAAGTATCAAGATTATCCAAGCCTTCAATCGTTTTTAATTTGGTTAAGCCATGAAATAAGAAGTTGACTGATCCAGATAACTTAAGTTGACCGTCTATTTTGATATCAGTAATATCTAGTGGATTAACTCCTGCAATATATCCCGTATCTGAGGTTCCCAAAATTGGTTTAGGATTACTAACTGTAACTGGCTTTTCTTTGGTGCCGCCATAAATTGTTAACAATTTTTGACTGGTATCATAACTGACTTTTATATTGTTCCAAGTGCTTTCGACAATATTAGGATTCTCGGTATCTCTTTTACTAATATCACTATTAACTAAATCAGTATTATTTTTCTCAGAAGCAGCAGACGAATTTGCTGAATTGTCATTGTCATTGATGTTGTTGCTATCATTTGTCTCTTGACTTGAATTACTGTTATTTAATTGTTGATCATTAGCAGTATCTTTATCCATAGTTTCTGATTGTTCTGTTTCGAAAGAATCAGTCGAAGTAGATTCCGTAAGAACTGCTTTAGAAAGCTGAGTTTTACTGCTACTTTGGACATTTTGTGCCATTAAATACCCTGCCGATAAGCTATCGGCTTTAACTGCCTTAGGGTTAGCACTGAAAAATCCTATAGCTGCGGCTGTCATGCCCCCAACAAACAACTTTTCTCCTTGTTTATATATATTCTTGTGTGTTTTCATATAAATCCTCTTATAATCAGGTTTTTATTACGCATTTAGTATATTGCGGGTTTTTTTGAAAGTCAACGCGACTTTTAGAGATGAAAAATATTTTATATTAAATTTGATAGAACGTTATTTTATTTACTTAAAGTTAAACTGTCCTTTTTGCACACATACCAAAAGATGAATAATTTATATACAAGTATACTAATATTGCTAATTTGTGATAAAATACCAGTTTAGCTATGCTGATTTTTTAGTGTCTAATAGTAGATATTGCATTATTAATAAAAGTAATTACTATTTTTATTTTAAGTTATAAAAAAAAGAACTCAATAAGCAGCACTGACTACTGGTTTAATTCTATTAATATATTATTACTTTGTAAAAGATTACTTTCTTAACAAATTGGTTCTTACCTATGATATAGTAAAATTAATTATTAAACTTAATGGTACTGCAATACACTTTTATCTGTTGATTTTTCTATAATAATTTATTATTAATTGGTTTGGCTTTTTAGTGTAAATATAAGCATTGTGTTTCAGTTTACGTTTAACACCTGAAACGTTGCTGACTGAGCCACTATTTGTGTTCTTTGTATATATATGTTCTCTAAGATTTTAGTTGGATCGGTTGGGATATCATTTATCTTTATAGGTTTTGCAACAGTACAAGTATAACCAGCTCTATTCTTAACTGGCACTTCAAAAGGTTCTTTATCCATGAATACATAACCATCTGGTGAAATTTGGTTTCCGCTTTAGTTCTCATAATGTACTATAATGTTATAGCGAATAAATTCATCTTTAGTTATTTTTTAATAATTGTCTACTTTATCTTGTAAAATCCAAGGTAATTTTGACGAATCTAAGGATAGACTGTTTTCAAGTTCTTTTTCAGTTCCATTACCCACGTTCATCCATGTATTGGTATAGCCATTAGTAAGTAGACTTGTACCTTCAAATTTATTCGTTCTACTGATACTTATGGCGCATAAACTATCCAATCCTGCAAGTATGTTTATAGTTTTATTCTTATCCTTATTCTTCAAGCCCGTCAAATCAACAGGCACATTTGTCATGTCAAAATTTTTGGTATCAAGCTTTTGCAATGAGTTACAGTAAGTAAACATATTAGACATGTCAGTAACTTTAAAAGTATCGGGATTGTCAAGTCCTTCTATTGCGATTAATTAGTTAAGTCCATTAAAAAGTGCACTGGCAGATCCATAAATTTTAATAGTTCCTTTAAACTTAATTTTCTTGATGTCAGTATCGTTTTTGACTCCCTTAATGTGAAAAGCGTAGTCTATATCATTATTTTCATTATGAATAGTATCATTGTAAACAGTTAATAAACCTTGTGTTTTATCCCATTCCAGTTTAGATCAGGAGTAGGAGTGGCGTCTTTTTAGTTTCATCTTCTTCTAAAGTAATAGGAGAGTTAGAAATTTTTAATCTTGTAGTTACTGTGGAAGGTTCTGTATTAGCGCTATTGTTGTCTAAGGTGTTGTTATTAGTATTATTATTTTCTGCAGCATTAGTGGAGCTAGAATTCTCTGAAATTTTGGTTGCCATAGAAGTATTTGAGTCATTTTCAGTATTATTTGCAAGTAAACCTAGAACAGTAGCAGCGATACTAGTAAATAAATATATATGTAAAAAAATAGTAAAAAGTTTCTTCATGTCTTATTTGGGACAAAGTTTTTATAGCATATAAAAACGTCTCTCAATTACTAAAATTTTGAGAGACGTTTATGAAAAAATGTGCTTTTGCTGATTAATAAAAGCTAGCTTTCTTTCGATACTTGCTTAACTGTAGATCATAATACTTTTATGACTACTTTTGTTAGCTATATAAATATAGGCTATATCCTACGCTTAAAAAGTTTTTGTTTTGAATTAGTCTTTCTTACGCTCAAGCCAAGCAGCACCAAGAGCAGTGGCCAAGGCCAAACCGCCTAGTGCAAGCATGGCCAAACTATTGTGCTTCTCGGCACCAGTTTGCGGCAAGGCATCATTGCTGCTGCCTTTATCCAGCTTGCCTTTTTTGTTTAGTTTGCGGTCAGCAGCTGCCAGCTTAGCAGGACGGTTAGCCTGATGCTTGTTAGCTGTGAGGCCTTTGACTGATTTGGTGGCAGATTTTTGATCATGTTTGCTTATGCG
>NZ_JBVOWJ010000025.1:0-3637 GCF_058139575.1 Lactobacillus sp. VURO6/B1 (VP7)
GTAGTTGAATATTTAGTCATGAAAAAAGTGCTCCTAATAGTCAGATTAATGTCTAACTATTATGGAGCACTTCAAATCTAGAGGGTTAACTTCAAGGCTTAGGCTTTTTTGTTCAAAAATGTAGTTTTCTATTTAAATAAAGTCAAACATTAAAATATGAACAAATTTCTTGTCTTTGCTGAGGACTAATTTACGAAATTCAATCGGAGTTGCGTCCTCTAGTTTGATCATGATGCTATTACTCTAATAATAATCAATATATTCCATGTTTTTATTAAGGTATAAACTATTTTAAAAAATTGTTATATACATAATGTATTTAAATATACAATATATAGCAATCTTTCATTTAGTCTAAAAATACTTTAAATAAAAAATTATATATTAAAACAATAGTCTTTTTTTTAGGTGCTTATAGTGATAAAATAACTTTCATGTAACTCAATGAGAGTTATAGCGTTCTTAAGACTGTTTAGCTTGGGGCGTCGAAATGTCAATGAAAAAGGAAGGCTCAAAAAAATGAGTAAAAATAATTTTTATAAAAAAATGATAGTTTCAGTAGCTGGTGCAACATTATTAGCTGTTGGTGTTAATCAGTTACCAACCAACGCTCTAAGTAGTGCCCCAACTGAAGTTAGTGCAGCTAAGAAGGCTGTTAAGACCGAGAAAGTCGGTGCTAATTCTGCTGTTTACAAGCTAAAGGGCAAGAAATTAGTTAAGACTAAGAAGACACTTAAGGTTGGTCAAAAAGTGACTGTTCTTGGCAAGAAGACTGTTAAGGGCAAGGTTTACTACAAAGTTGGCAAGAATCAATATGTCAAAGCTGTAAATGTTACGGGCAAGGCTGCTAAAGTAGCTAAGAACACTGTTTTGGTTACCAGAAGTGGCAAAGCTTTAAAGAACGGTAAAGTTCGTAAGGGCCAAAAAGTAACTGTATTTGGCGCAGCTGTTACCATTAAGGGCAAGAAGTACTACTCAACTTCAGCAGGCTACATTAAAGCAAGTGCTTTAGCTAAGAAGAAGACTGCTACAAAACCAACTTCAACCCCATCAACTAGTTCTAATGGCTCAACCGGTTCCAACGGTAGCTCAGCTGGTTCAACTAGCTCAACCGGTTCCAACGGTAGCTCAGCTGGTTCAACTAGCTCAACAGGCTCAAACGGCAGCTCAGCTGGCTCAACCAGCTCTAACGGTTCCACTGGTTCAACCGGCTCCAATGGTTCGACTAGCTCCAACGGTTCAACAGGCTCAACTAGTTCCAACGGGTCTAACGGCTCTACTGGTTCAACAGGTTCTAATGGCTCAACCCCTTCAAATCCTTCAAAGTAATGAGTAATCATTAATTTACTTTTGATACAAATTATTGAGTAAAATTTAATATCATAGATAAAGAGGTTTTAGGTGTTTTTGAAGACTTGCTTTTACAGGTCTTTAAAAGATTCTCGGACCTCTTTTTTTGATACAAAAAAACGCAACTTTCTCAACTGGAGAACTGATTGCGTTTTTAGTCAATAAGTCTTAATTATTAGAAACAGACTGCTTTGCTCTAGCTAATACATCCATGACGGCTATGCTATGCTCGTATAAATCATTAGCTTTCTGTGTGTCATGGGTATCAATAATTTTCACAAAATCCGTAAACTCACTTGCCATCCGGTGATCAAACTGATTGAAGTTGAACTTACTGTTATCACCGTGTCTGTGTTCAACCATGAAGCTTTTAATAACACCAGTTGAACCGTCAAAATAGATAGTTCCTTTTTCACCTTCAATAAATGATCTGGGAGTAGTATAGCTGTCTTTTGCAGCAATTAAAACTGCTTGTTTATCAGGATAAACTAAATTAAGTATGCCTGAAGTATCAACTTGTTTTTGCATTACGGGATAATATTGCACTTTTTCCGGTTCACCGAATAAACCAACAGCTAAGTGAATATTGTAAATGTTTAAATCCGTGAGAGTTCCGCCATCTTTAGCGGGATCGAATACAGGTGCAATTTTACCTTGCAAAAAATCATCATAGCGACTGGAATATTGCGTATAGTTTAAAGAAATAATGTGAATAGGTGCAATTTCAGCTACTTGCTGTTTAATTGCTTTAAAATTTGGCAGATGAATATTTGTGATTGCTTCAACTATGATTAAATCCCTTTTATCAGCTATTTCTTTAAGTTCTTTAGCTTGAGCAACAGTTTCTACATATGGCTTTTCGCAAATAACATTTTTGCCTGCAAGAAGAGCTTCTTTTACAATTTCATAATGTAAAGAATTAGGCACGGCTACATAAACTGTGTCGACATTTTCATCGCGACACAACTGCTCGTTATCTGCAAAAACTTCTTTAATGTTATATTGTTTAGCTAAATCTGTCGCAATTGGCTGGCTACGTTTGGTAGTGGAGATTGCTGCAAGTTCAAGGCCTTTAATTTTAGCAGCAGTCGTTAAAAAATCGTGAACAATTTTACCACTGCCAATAATTCCTAATTTCATTTTTGGACCTCCGATTACTAATGAAAATATTTAAATGACTCTATAGTCATTTTAGCTCATTAAGTAACCTAAAAGCACCATAATTTATGATAGTTAAATATTTACTAAAAATTGTTTTTCCATATTTTTAGTAACATTAGTTTGCTGGAGCTGCAGTGGCGCTTTTGACTTCGTCAGGTAACTTCAAAGACTCGGAATTGCCTAAGCCAAAGATTCTAAAGTTGAATGAAGCTGGCGTCTTTTTGTCGTAGTTCATTTTAAAAGAAGTCGCCAGGCTTGTTACTTTTTTATCTTTGATTTTAAAAGTAACATTACACTTGCTGAGTTTAACGTGCTTTTTGAACGACTTGAGATCTACCTTATAGTCTTTAAAAATTTTGTTCAGAAATTTACTTGCCTTAGTAATATTGACATTACTTTTGAGGGTATAAACTCCATCTTTATGACTAAGTTTGGCATTTTTGCTCAAATCAGTAGTGATGCTTTTAGCAAATTTCTTCAGATCGCTGCTATATTTTTTTATATCAGTTTTGGCAGTATCAGCGTCTGCAATAGGTGTATATTGCCATTTGCCATCTGCTTTGGTGTAGACACGTTTTGCGTCCATATCAATCCATTGCTCTACTGTTTCAGCGTGTTTGCCAGATTTTACTTTAGTAATGGCTTGAACTAGTTCAGGCTTGGTGGTAAAAGCACCATGAGAGTCGAAATTTATTTTTTGCTTACCACTTTTAATCTTTGTGCTGGTAGTATATTGGCCACTAGTTTGGTTGCTCTCTTTCTTTTTAACAATTGCAATAGCCTGCTTTTTTGATAATGCTGCATCGACTGTTTTTGCATGAGTTAGACCACCACCAACTAAAGTGGCAGACAATAACATAGCCGACAAAAATTTCTTCAATTTCATTGTGGACATCTCCTTTTTAATATTCTTATTTTACCTTAAGAAAATTATATAGCATTTTTAGTCAAGTTGATATAAAAACTTGTCCGATTTTTTCAGCGTAACAACTGCATCACTGACGCAATAGAGTTTAAAAATGATAAAAATTGTTTTGTACATTAATGAGTGAAGTTAACCCTCGAGATTGGACAAAAATCCAACTGGAGGGTTTTACTATGGTTAAATTTACCGTCAAACAAAAAT
>NZ_JBVOWJ010000026.1:0-3596 GCF_058139575.1 Lactobacillus sp. VURO6/B1 (VP7)
CTTTTTCTGAGACTTTTTACTGCTTGGAATTGGAGTCGGCTCATTGTCAGTCGGTGTCTGGTTTCCAGCTGGGGCAGTGGTGGAATTATTGGTTTGGCCATCACTCTTGCTGTAAACATAAGTCACGCTTTGCGGACTGTTGATAAAGAAGCCAGTTGCATTATCGGGCCGAGTCTTTAAAGTATAGCCAGAAACAGTCTCGGCACCAGTCGTATAGCCATCGCCAATCCGGCCTTGGATTACGCGATCAGGGGCAACAGTGTTGCCATCTTCATCTTGATAATGAACTGTAACTGCAGGCGATATGGCTGCAGGGCTGTTGACAATTGAACCAGCAGTGTTAGAAGCATTGGAGCCATTAGAACCGGAGTTATTTGAACCAGAGCCGTTAGATTCGGACTCGTTGGAACTATCAGAGCTAGAGCTATCGGAACCATTGGAACTGTCAGAACCGTTAGAGCTGTTAGAGCCATTAGAGCCGTCGGAACCGTTTGAAGTGTTCGAGCTATTTGAACCATTGGAGCTGTTCGAGCTATTTGAACCGTTAGAACTATCAGAACTATCAGAACTGTCGGAGCTATTAGAACCATCGGAACTGTCAGAACCATTAGAGCTATCAGAGCCATCGGAACTGTCAGAGCTGTCAGAACCATTAGAACTATCAGAGCCATCGGAACTGTCAGAACTATCAGAGCTATCGGAACTATCAGAACCATTAGAGCTATCGGAACTGTCGGAGCTGTCAGAACCATTAGAGCTATCAGAGCCATTGGAACTCTGGGAACTATCAGAGCCATCGGAACTGTCAGAACCATTTGAGCTGTTAGAGCCGTCGGAACCATCCGAAGTGTCAGAAGTGTTATCAGTTTTACTCTTAGAGTAGACCAAGGTAATATCTTGCGGATCAGAAATAAATGCTGTTACATCAGAATTCTTGTTTTCTTTGAACTTGTAGCCAGCAAATTCTTTACTGGTGTCAACAGTTACCGAATCTGAAATATTGCCAAAGAGTTTTTCATCAGGAATCTGTTTACCATCTTGATCAACTAGCTGCTTGCCTTCTTCGTCTTGGCGATGAACAGTTACGATGCCACCAGTATATCTGACGTAAGTGTCATGGTCTCTATCACCTTGGTACTTAGTCATGAAATCGGCTGAAGACCACTGATTAGTACCCTTGGTCAAAGAACCATTGTCTTCACCCATGTTTACCCAAGTTCCTGGCAAATTGAGGGAATTGTTGGGTCTACCATTTCTTGTAGTGAATTTAAACCCTTTACCTAAAATTAATTTGGACAAACTGGGAGTATAATCTTCGCTTATTACAAACATTCCCATCGTTGTAGCGTCATCTGCAACAGTAAAACTGGATAGATCTATGCTAGTTAAGCTAGGGTCGCTAGCAAACATTGTATTGAAACTAGTCACATTGGTAGTATCAAAACTAGATAGATCTAAAGAAACTATTTTTGTACAACCGAAAAACATTTTCGTCATGTCTGTGACTTGAGAAGTATTTAAGTTTTTTAACCCTTTAATAGATACTAAATTGCTTAATTTACAAAAGAGACGCTGAGCAGAGCCCATAATTGCGATAGGGGTATTAATATCAATTTCTGTGATATCGTCAGCAGTTATATCGCTAATATTTTGGCTAATGCTAATATCTTTATTATCTGAATTATTTATTGTATAGGTTTTACCTTTTTCACCAAGTGATAAGACGCCATTATTAAAGGTATAAGGAACACCTTCCCAAGTGTTATCAGTTTTACTCTTAGAGTAGACCAAGGTAATATCTTGCGGGTCGGAGGTAAATGATTTTACATCAGAATTTTTGTTTTCTTTGAAGGTGTAACCGGTAATTTCCTTGCTGGTATCAACAGTTACTGGATCTGAAATATTGCCAAAGAGCTTTTCATCAGGAATTTCTTTACCATCTTGATCAACTAGCTGCTTGCCTTCTTCGTCTTGGCGATGAACAGTAACGATGCCACCAGTATATCTAACATAAGTGTCATGGTCTCTATCACCTTGGTAATTGGTCATGAAATCAGCTGAAGACCATTGATTAGTACCCTTGGTCAGAGAGCCATCGCTTTCACCCATGTTTACCCAAGTACCTGATAAATTGAGAGAATTGTTGGGTTTACCACTACTGTCTAAATTAAATTTAAAATCCTTACCTAGATCTATCTGAGTTAAATTAGGGCATAGTAAAAACAGTCCCATCATTTCAGCATTATCACTAATTTTAAAACTAGATAAATTAACACTGGTTAAACTAGAATCGTTAACAAACATAGTATTAAATGATGTCACTTTAGAAGTTTCAAAACTTGATAAGTCTAAATTGGTAAGTTTAGAGCAACTCATAAACATTTGTTCCATACTTGTCACTTCGGAAGTGTTTAAATTTTTCAGACCACTAATATTAGACAAATTTTTGAGTCTAGCAAAAAGTTGTGCTGCTGAACCGGTAATAGTAATTGGAGCATTGATATCAATTTCTGTAATATCAGTTACAGAAATATTACTGATATTATTGTTAAAACTAATATCCTTATTGTCTGAATTATTTATTGTATAGGTTTTGCCTTTTTCACCTAGCGATAAGACACCATTATTAAAGGTAAAAGGAACGCCTTCCCAAGTATTATCAGTTTTACTCTTAGAATAGACTAGAGTGATAGTTTGTGGATCAGAGATAAAAGCTGTGATAGTAGGATTTTGATTTTCCTTGAAGGTATAACCAGCAAATTCTTTACTGGTGTCAACAGTTACTGAGTCTGAAATGTTGCCGAAAAGCTTTTCATCAGGAATTTCCTTACCATCTTGATCAACTAGCTGCTTGCCATCTTCATCTTGGCGGTGAACAGTAACGGTGCCACCAGTATATCTAACATAAGTATCATGGTCTCTATCACCTTGGTACTTAGTCATGAAATCGGCTGAAGACCACTGATTAGTACCCTTGGTCAGAGAACCATCGCCTTCCCCCATGTTTACCCAAGTTCCTGGCTGTTGAAGTGAATTGTTGGGTCTACCATTTCTTGTAGTGAATTTAAAACCTTTACCTAAAATTAATTTGGACAAACTGGGAGTATCATCATCGCTTATTACAAACATTCCCATAGTTGTAGCGCCATCTCTAACAGTAAAACTAGATAGATCTACGCTAGTTAGGCTGGGGTCAAAGGCAAACATTGTACTAAAATTGGTTACATTAGTAGTATTGAAACTGGATAAATCTAAAGAAGTCATTTTTGTACAGTCCATAAACATTTGTAGCATACTCGTTACTTTAGAAGTATCTAGTTTATCTAAACCATTTATTGATGTAAGGTTCAAGAGGTGGTAGAAAAGTGTTTCAGCTGATCCAATGATGGCAATGGGAGCATTAATATCGATCTCTGTAATGTCGGTTCCAGAAACATTGTCAATGTTGCTACCAATGCTAATATCTTTATTGTCTGAATTATTTATGGTATAGGTTTTGCCTTTTTCACCAATTGATAATACGCCATTATTAAACGTGACAGGTATATCTTCCCAAGTGCTTGAGATGGTATTGCTACTATCACGAGTGGCTTTAG
>NZ_JBVOWJ010000027.1:0-3300 GCF_058139575.1 Lactobacillus sp. VURO6/B1 (VP7)
ACCTGTCCCTTTTTTCAACTTTGTCCTGTTGGTTCGCTTGATAACGGAAAAGACCTCCGGGCTAATCTTTTAACTCGAAGGTCTTTTTAACTTCATCTCTTGAATTTTTAAGTATTTTTGTTATACTTAATTTAATTGATGAAGCTAATCTGTTACCCTGCAAAAGTTTGAGATTAGCTTTTTTCATGCCTTGATTGTCCTTATTGGCAATCAAGGCATTTTATTTGCTTGTTAAAGTAATCATACCATAGAAATATCAAATTCTACTAATTTTTTTAAAATTAATAGTCTTTTAGACTGAGAGTAGTATTCTATCAAGCTTAAAAGCTTTCTAGATTAACAACAAATTGCTGCCAGCGTGTTTTAATGGCTAATTATCATTAATCTAATAAATTATATAATTCAACTACCTGCTCATTAAGTTCTTGTATGATTTACGCAATTTGCTAAATCTGCTTTGTAGGCATTCAACTACGTCTTGTTTTAGTTTGATTATAAGCATTTTGTACCAATCCAGCAGCCACATTCTTGGTTAATGGTACTTTTAACTTTTTTGCTTGGATCATTAATGTATCAGTAGCTGTCTGTTTTTTATCTGCACCAGATTTCTCACTTTTAATAGCTTCCTCGTTAACTAAAACTTGAGCAAGCTTATACCATACATCTAACTTATCTGCTAAAGATTTATTACGTTCTTTAATATATGGATAAATACCAACAAGAATAAACGCAATTATTACAGCTAGCGTGCTTAACAATTGTAAAATAGACGTTAATTTATCCATCAATATCACTTCTCTCCTTGACAGTAGTAAATTGTGCTGCCTTTAATTTACGAATTTTTTCTTTTAAATGATCAATTTCATTTTCATCATTAAGAAACTTTGTACGATAGTATTTTACTTCGTTATATAATCGTCGCCGTTCTTTATCATTTGCAGTATTTCTTGTTTTTACATGCCACTGATAAAAATTGATTAGCATTGAAACGAGTCCACAAAAGGCAGTTGAGGTTAGCAAAATTATCAGTTTTTTATACATTATGCATATTCCTCCTTGCTATTTTGGTTTGTATAAAAGAAAGAGTCTCAACAGTAAGTGAGCTGTTTGAGACTTTTAAATATTTTATGATCTATTTATAAAACTTATTACTACTCTGGGTCATTCCAAGTAATTTCATAAATTCTACTGTGCAAAGTCTTTAATGTAGTTGCGTCATGATATGAGACCGTTAAATATGCATCATTTTTATTAATTACTTGAATACTTTCAAACTCAGTAACAAATTTACTCCGATCTAAGACTGAACCATTATTGTGATCATTATTATTAGCATTCAAATTAATTCTATGCCAGTTCTCTGTGCTATTCCAATCCACTAATCCATTCGGCAGTTTTTGATAACCATAAGGTATTTTATAAATATAACGATCTTGAGCTACCCCTTGACCTACATCATCTGTTTTAGGTGCAGCTTCACTTGAAATATAGATATTTTTTTTATCGTCTATATCAAAGCCCTGAATTGATCCAACAGCAGATGTAAAATTCTCAATTTTAAATGCATAAGAACAACGAAATTGATCAAGCGGATAATTTGTAGGACCACCATTGAGAGCTTTATTAATTTCATTCACTGAGTAGAAACCAAAATGAGCCGTTCCACTTGTATCAATAGTAACAATCAACATATCTAGATAATTTGGAGAAACCGCAGCTTCGGATCTAAGCAAATTAACTCCTGGATAAACTACATTATCATCATAGCCTGCTCCTGCTCTATTAAGAGCTGACAACCTAGGCATCTGTGTATTTTTCGTATATTTTTTATTTTGAAATTTTACCCTTGCTATTTGAGTAGCCCAGTAATATTTAGAGCTTGAAAGTTTTTTAGGTTTTGTACCAATAAACCACTCACCATTGCCGTTAGGTCCAGCATATTCCCAAGTTTGTGTATGAGAACCTGCTGTACCACTCTTTTTAGCACCCTTTAAAAATAACCGAAAATGCTTTTCGCCTTTTGTAAATTGTGCATTAAATCCATCTTTTCTTGCTCTATAAACTACAGTATCTGTACCTTTGGCCAATTGCTGCAACGCATATATATATTTAGTTGCTACATTACCTTTTTGAACAACTACCTGATGGAGACCATTCAATTCATATTTCAAACTTGGCGTTACACTAGATACTTTTCTCATATCGAAACTCCTTTACTAATTGAAAAAATAATTATCTATCCAAATCTTTAATCTCGAGATCATAATTAAAATAGCACGTAAGGAGGAATTAAGCCGACTAATGTCGGCTTAATTCTTTGTTGGAGGAATTGTGCAAGTTTTAAGCAAAAAAAAACAATGAGGATTCATTGCTTTTTATATTTAACTTTATTCTTTTATATTTTTTCTATGTTGGCTGGCGTGACATCAGCTGCTGTATTTATTGGCTTTAAATGATTGCCAAAAGTATATTTAGCAGTCGAAGCTTTCACAAAATTACAGTTTGACATCGATGAAGGTGAATCTAAAACTTCATAAAATAGTTCTGCTTTTTTATCTGCTGGAACCCATATATATCTTAATCCTGTAACCGAAACCGTATCACCTGAACTAAACCATGAATCGTCCGCAAATTCTCCTTTTATATTATAAAGATATGCGTCATTCACAAATCTTACATGCATGATATTAGTATACGGTATTAGTTGCTGACGAGGCTGCGTTTTAAGGTCGTCTCTTAAAACAAACAATTTTTTATTGTTTTTTATGCGGAATACTTCTAGAACTCCATTATCAAGCATATCAATTTTAGTCGTCCCTGCTAGTTCTTCTCTATTACTGCGACGATCAACCACTAGTTTCGTACCCTTTTTGACATATTTATTGGTAAATTCACCTTTATTATTAACAAGATTTGCTTTTGTAAAATCTTTATCAGAAGAAAATGGCGATGATGCTATTGTAACAGTAGCATAATTAGTAAATAACTTATTTCCATTGATACTATCAACATTTATAGCTTTAATATAACCGCCATGACCGATGTTGTAGTATTGTTTACCTTTAATTGTTTTATATGGTAGATAATACCAGTTCATATCTTTGTCATTAAAGGAATAACGCTTGGTATCTGGATCAGATAGGGCTTTAATTTTGCCAACATATCTTACTAAAGCACCCTTTTTTAGCAGCCCATTCGTTTTAAGATAAGAATACTTTTTCTTACCCTTTTTGTTATAAACACGAGTCTTATGATTCAAGGTTAGCTTGCCTTGCTCAGAATTTACATTTGACGTAGTAG
>NZ_JBVOWJ010000028.1:0-3052 GCF_058139575.1 Lactobacillus sp. VURO6/B1 (VP7)
CGCATAAGCAAACATGATCAAAAATCTGCCACCAAATCAGTCAAAGGCCTCACAGCTAACAAGCATCAGGCTAACCGCCCTGCTAAACTGGCGACTGCAAGTCGCAAATTAAACAAGACGGCTAGCGCTGACCCACAAAAAGGCAAGCTGAATCAGAACAGCAGAACTGATGCATTGCCGCAAACTGGTGCAGAGAAGCACAATAGTTTGGCCATGCTGGCACTAGGCGGTTTGGCCTTGGTCACTGCTCTAGGTGCTGCTTGGCTTGAGCGTAAGAAAGACTAATTAAATTCTGATAAATAAAAAACGCCCTATATTATCAATATAGGGCGTTTTTTAGTCTAGCCTAGCTGAGTTTGACTTTTGCCTAAGCCAGCCATATACTAAACCTATATTAATATGCAATTTAGAAGAGGAATTATATGAATACACATAAGAATGCTAACAAGCAAGGAGAAAAAATATTGCTCGGCGGCGTGGCCGCAGCTGCTTTAGGCTTAATTAATGCCAAACCCCAGACGGTCAAGGCAGCTAATCAGAATGGCACTCGGGCCACTAAGAAGACTCCGAGCAGAGCAGTCAAGACTAAATTGAACTACCAAATTGAAGCTGAGGGTGAAGCAGCTTCTGATGATGACCCCACTGGCCAAGACAGCAGCAGTCAAACTGCTGGCAGCGAGAATAATGCAGGCACTTCAAGCAGCACTCCAGAAACTGACCAGAGGCAAGCTGGTGCTAATAGCAATACAGCAAGTGGAAGCCATCAAGATGCAGCTACAGGCATTACCAGCGATCCAAGCACCACAGACAAAGCAAAAGCAGATAAGCAAGAAGCAGATCATGCACAATTTGACCCTGAAAAAACTACTCGAGATGGCGCCATTTCAGGTACTTGGAATGGCATACCTACCTCTTTTTCTGATGGCGTCTTGTCTATTGGCGAAAAAGGAAACAATTACACAATCGGTCAAAAAAATCTCCATTATCAGTATCTTGAATTTAGTGACAATAAGAAAAACTTAAAAATTGATGATTTATCTACTATTACAGAAATTGATTTTAAAGCTCCTATCAAAGTTTTGGGTGGGGTAATAAATTTTTTTAGTGGTTTAGCTAATTTAACTACAATTAAGGGACTGCCTAATTTAGATACTTCTGAGGTACCTAACATGTACGGCTGGTTTGATGGTTGCAAATCTTTAACCAGTTTAGATTTAAGTCACTTTGATACTTCTAATGTAGAAGATATGGCTCGACTATTTAAAGATTGCAAATCTTTAACTAAACTAGATCTATCTTACCTTGACACCGCAAATGTTATCGGCACGGATTTGATGTTTTATAGGTGTGAATCACTGACATCTATTACTTTTTCTGACAAGTTTAAGACAGACTTAAATATTGACATGGAAAATATGTTTGACGGTTGTAAAAGCTTGTTAAGCATTGATTTGTCTAAATTCAATACTTCAAAAGTAGCCAACATGCATCAAATGTTTAGAAATTGTAAATCTTTAACTAAACTAGATCTATCCAATCTTGATTGTCATGGTAACTTGAACTATATGTTTGAAGGCTGTGAAAATCTCGAATACTTAAACCTAATTCACTTTAGTACACATGATGACAATGGTCGTGATGATGAAAATCACGTAGATTGTAATTGTGTAGGTATGCTTGCCGATCTTCCTAAGTTAAGAGAAATAGTTTTAGGTAGTGGTATTCATATGAAACAATCAGGTTTGAATACTCCAGGAACTTGGATAAATATGGGAATCCCTCAACATAATATTCCTGCTCCACCCAAAGGCTCAATTCAATTAAGTTCAGCAGACCTTGCTGATAAATTTGCAGATTATGACAATATTTTTGGTAAAGAGCATTATGCTGATACCTATGTTAACTTTAGCAATCCTTCCAAAGGAATTACAGTTCAGTATTGCGACACTGATGGCAACAAAATTCCTGGCATTAACGATGACATTCAGTTTGGTAACATAGGTGCTTATCTCGTCAACAATGAACCTTACACAGCTTTTAAACCGCAAGAAAAACTTACCGATAGCTCAGGAACTGAATATGATTTTGATAATTTAGCTAAAATAAATAACGATGAAGTAAACTATAATGACGTAAAGTTTACTTCTGATAACCAAACTATCACTTTTTACTATACCAAGAAAGCTAATATTCCAGGTCCCAATCCTTCCGATGGCTCGGACGGTTCTGATAGCTCCAACGGTTCCGACAGCTCCAACAGCTCTAATAGCTCTAATGGTTCCGATAGCTCCAACACTTCAAACAGTTCTGATAGCTCTAATGGTTCCGACAGCTCTGATAGTTCTAACGGTTCTGATAGCTCTAACAGCTCCGATGGTTCTAACGGTTCTGATAACTCTAATGGTTCCGATAGCTCCAACACTTCAAACGGTTCTGATAGCTCTAATGGTTCCGACAGCTCTGATAGTTCTAACGGTTCTAACAGTTCGGACGGTTCTGATAGCTCTAACAGCTCCGATGGTTCTAACAGTTCCAACAGCTCTGATAGTTCTAACGATTCTGATAGCTCTAATGGTTCCGACAGCTCTGATAGTTCTAACGGTTCCAACAGTTCGGACGGTTCTGATAGCTCTAACAGCTCCGATGGTTCAAATGGTTCCAGCAGCTCTAATGGTTCTGACAGCTCTGATGGCTCAAATAGTTCTGACAGTTCAAATAGCTCAAATAGTTCTGACAGCTCTGATGGCTCAAATGGTTCTACTGGTTCTGACAGCCCTAACAGTTCTGATAATTCCAATGGCTCTAATGCTTCCAATACTGCTGGTTCAATTGTCAACAGCCCTGCAGCCATAGCGCCTGCAGTTACAGTTCATTATCAAGATGAATATGGCAACACTGTTGCCCCTGACCGCGTAATCCAAGGTCGCATTGGTGATGGCTATACGACTGGTGCTGAGACTGTTTCCGGCTATACATTAAAGACTCGGCCCGATAATGCAACTGGCTTCTTTATCAACAGTCCGCAAAGCGTGACTTATGTTTACAGCAAGAG
>NZ_JBVOWJ010000029.1:0-2956 GCF_058139575.1 Lactobacillus sp. VURO6/B1 (VP7)
AGATCATATTTTGGAGCGACAAAAAACAACGGCTCGGCTACTGTGCAGGGCGTTTTTTAGCTTAAATGTATGCTGGTTCTTTGTGACCAGATTAGTAACCAACAATCGACAAAGCGGTTAGTTAGATAGTTTCTTCTCCTTATCGCAAGGGGAAATTACCTAACTAACCGCTTTGCGGTTATGTTAGTTACCTTATGGGGCCAGTGTGCCCACTGCAGGGAACAGTAATTGGCAGTTTAGGTTAATTATTTGATCTTGTTTTAGGTTTAGGTGGAGCAGCTGGCGTAGTAGATTTTGGTTCAGCAGTCTTTCATGGTTTATTTGCAGGTTAGGGTGTCGAGTAGTGTTTTAGTTTTGCTTGTAGGAGATTAACCTGGTTCTTGATGTTGATTTATATTGGTCGTTCGTTGTCATTTATCGGATTAGATAAAGTTGTTTTGTTACCTATATCTTGGAATTTCACAAATTTTTAGGAAAGAGCATAAGGAGAACTGCTATCACTTACTTAACGTAAGGTGATAGCTTGGCGGTGCCAAGCGTTTTCTAACAGCAGCTGCCTGCTAGCACTTTTTTTGCGAAATATCCCAATATGGGACTGTTGCAAACGCTGGTGTAGAGCTGAAAGCCCCATCTGGGTTTGTGAAAGGGAGCTGACAGTCCCACATTGGGATTGTTACAAATCCTGGTAGAGCAGCATTCTTCTAAAGGCAAAGATCGTATCAAAAACCGTATTTTAGCTCCGCTGAATGCCAGGTTCACTTTAGATGTAATGGAGAGCGGGGGGGTAAAAAATAAAAGTAGGCAAAATAGTTGAGGAATGATTTTGTTTACTTTTAAAAAATTGGGACAGTCATTTTTGCTAGGAAGTCGTCCATTTGGTGGAAAATCAGGTGTAAGTATACCCGGGGACGAAAAAACGGCTCACAGGGGCTAATAGGGGCTAAATTAGGCAAGCTGTTGTTGGTAAGTTAGAAGAGAATAAAAAATAAATATATAAAAAAAGCGATCCTTGTGGACCGCCTTAGACGTCTTGCAAGTGACTGAACCTGCTTACACGTTTAGTTAAACATGTCTGACGTTATCTAATTCTATAAAAATTATATCATGAAAATAAAAATTTGGTAAAATAATCCTGCGCGTTTAGTGCACTATCTTGAGAAGTTGACTGGCTTCTCATAAAGGAGGTGAAAAGACGTGTCTGATGTTCTAATTCTAATTCTTTTGTATCTTGTAATTACCGCAATTCGAGATGTGTTGAATATCGTCAAAGATATTCTTAACGAACTACTTAAGTAGTACAAAAGTGAGGCCTAAGATTTTATCTTAGGCTATTTTTATAGGTATAAATAATTGAATAAAATTAATTAAAGATATATAATCTCGATATTAAAATATTAATTTATTAAGGCATTATATCATTATAATATTTTAATATACGTTTATAGGAGAATTAATTATGAAATTTAAGTATGTTGTTGGATTAGGTGTTGCTGCTGCAACCTTTGCGACAGTTGCAACTCCATTAGCGGTAACAAGTGTCAAAGCTGAGGCAACAAGTGATAGTGTAGAAAGTCCTGTTTCTAAATATGATATAAATCCTGTAGCAAACTATGATAACGATTCATTAAGACAAATTGCAATTAATAATAATTTAGATTTGTCTGTAGTTGAAGCTTTAAATGATAATATCGATCCCGATAAAGCCTTACCTAATGGTACGCCTATTTATTTGCCACAAAATGTTGGCTCTGTAGAAAACGTAGTAGGACCTCAGGCGTTCGGACCTTATGATGGTGTACCAGCAAGTATTAAGAAAAAATATTATGATAGTTTAAGTAGTGCAGAACGTTCAGCTAAACTTTGGATTGCAAAGAGAGAATCAGGATACAATTATTATGTTTCTAACGGTACGCATTACGGTCGCTTTCAGTTAGATAAAGCATATCTTAATGGCGACTATAGTATAGCTAATCAAGAAAAAGCTGCTACGATATATATTCACAAACGTTATAGTGGAAGTTGGGTAAAAGCTAAAGCATTTTGGCAAGCTCATGGCTGGTATTAAATCAAAGTAGGTTGGGTAAAAATGAAAAGATCACTTAGTATAGCAGCATTTGCAGCTGTTTTTGGTGCAAGCTTGATATTTAGTGCAACAAGCAGTAATTATGTGCCTGTTAAAGCAGCTGACGTAAGCGATACAAATACTGTAGTCAATAATCAGGGTGTGTCTGATAAAACATGGTCTAACAAACTGACTAAAGCTGGCTATGTTTTCAAGTTAGCTAAAAATATAGCTACTACTGATGGCGGATTGTATCAAAGAAAAAATGGCTTACTTAAAAAATATAGTTTGAAGCATGCTAAAAAAGTTTTCGCTAAAAACATGTTATTCAAAATAGATCGCGCTATATCAGTAGAAAATGGTTCTTTAGTTCATATTGTGTCGCAAAATGGCAAATATAAGTTTTGGACTAATTTTTTAACCGGGACATACAATGTAAATGGTCATAAAAAATCTCTTAAACCATTAATAAAAACCGAAGTAGAAATGATCACTAATACTTCTAAAGAGAAAATAGCAAAAAAGCTAGTCACTGCCGAAAAATTGGCTAATAAATTAAAGGGTTCAGATAAAAAATTGGCTCAAGAATCAATTACTCAATTGAAGCAATGGATTGATAATGAAGTTTTTGCTAATATTCCTGTTCTTCTAATTGGTAGCCTGTAAGACAAGTAAACAAGTTTTTAATTTACTGCTGCTATCAAAGTGATTTTCTTATTAATTTACGAAGCATACGGAGCAATTTAAAGTTAAAGATTAAAAGTAACAAATAAGCTGGTATGAAGCAATTGGTCTAATTGTGAAATTACCAGGTAATGAAAAAAGGGAAGGCTGTTAAATCAGTCTTCCCTTTTGCTATACGGCTTCAAATTCACAAACATTTTTTTGCTGCAG